>JBGOXY010000036.1:0-14403 GCA_041479415.1 Anaerolineae bacterium | reverse complement strand
GCGCTGCGTCACGCCAAGCCGCTCACCGCGCGGCTCATGCCGCTGCCCGGCAAACGCACCGGCGACCCGGTGGAATTCGACTTTGCCTACTTCGCCCCCTCGCGCGTCATGGAACTCCGCGCCGAGGCGCCGGGCCGCTTGCTCACCCAGGCGGAATGGATCGCCGTCGAGCCTCACCGCCGCGGGTAAGGGCCTCTGCCTCACGCTGCCTGCAGCGCCTGCTGCAAATCCGCGATCAGGTCCTCGACATTCTCCAGGCCGACCGACAAGCGAATGAGCCCCGGCTCGACCGCAATCGGTGAGCCGGCAGTCGAGGCGTGCGTCATCGCCGCCGGAATCTCAATCAGCGATTCCACGCCGCCCAGCGACTCGGCCAGCGTGAAGACGCGTGTGCGCTCCACAGCGCCCACCGCAGCCGCCGCTCCTCCACGCAGGGTGAACGACACCATTCCGCCGCCATTGCGCATCTGCCGCCGCGCCAGGTCGTGCTGAGGATGCAATGCGTGAAACGGGTAGATCACGCGCTCGACCTGCGGCTGCGCCGCGAGATATTCGGCGACCGCCGCCGCGTTTTGCGCGTGGCGGTCCATACGTACGGCGAGTGTCTTAAGGCCGCGCAGCACAAGGAAGCAATCCAGCGGGCCGGGCACCGCACCCACCGCGTTTTGCAGGAAGGCCAGCCGCTCGTACAACTCATTCGAGCGCACCACGACCGCGCCCCCGACCACATCCGAGTGGCCACCCAGATACTTGGTCGTCGAGTGGATCACCAGGTCCACACCCAGCTCGAGCGGCCGCTGCAAGTAGGGCGTGGCGAAGGTGTTGTCGACCGCCAGCCACGCGCCGGGACGCGCGCGATGCACAAGATCCGCCACCGCCCGCAGATCGCTGATACGCAGGAGCGGATTGGAAGGCGTCTCCAGCCACACCAGCCGCGTGTTCGGCCTCAGCGCGGATTCGATCTCCGCGAGTTGCGCGGTGTCGGCGTAGGAGAACTGGAGTCCGTATGCCTTGAGTACGCGCTCAAATAGGCGGTACGTGCCGCCGTACACATCCCGTCCGGCCACGACATGGTCACCCGGCGCGAGCAGGCGCAGCACCGTGTCGGTGGCGGCCATCCCCGAGGCAAAGGCCAGCCCATGGGCACCGCCCTCCAGCGCCGCCAGGCACGCCTCAAGCGCCGTGCGCGTGGGGTTGCCGGTGCGCGCATACTCGTAACCGCGATGACGTCCAACACCTTGTTGGGCGAAGGTCGAGGTCTGGTAGATCGGCGTCATCAACGCGCCGGTCGCGGGATCTGGATCTTGCCCGGCGTGTATGGCCTGCGTCTCGAATTTCATCCGGATTCATCCTTGATATCTTAAGAGTGTGACCGAGCAGCCCCCGCATCTGTTGCCCCGCTGCCGCCCACACGTGTATTGCGCTGATAATCGGATAGCGCGTGTTAGAATATATCACACGCCCGATACAGAACCCACACTCACCGCGCCCATTGATGATCCTTGCCACTCCCTGCTTCTGTGCGCGGCGGGAGTGCTAGCTGCGCTCTGGTGATCCTCTCGCCTCGGGTCCCTTCCCTCGTACATTCCATGATCGCAACCCGGGCACAACCAGCAGCGGCGCAGCCTTTCCGCACCCCGCGCCTCGACCGGCCGGCCGCCCACAAGAGCGGCCGTGGCCGCTGCGACATTTCAATCGGCTTCATTCAGCCTCACGCGGCCCGCGAGAGTGACAAGTGCACAAGCCAAAGGAAGCGCTGATGAAAGACACGCCCTCATCAAAAGCAAAACCTGCCGCGAAAGACCAGCCGGCCTACCACGCCACCATCTTGGAGGCCATCGGGCACACGCCGTTGGTGCGGCTCAACCGATTGGGAGCGGGCTACACCGTTGGCACCCTCTTGGCTAAGGTCGAATTCTTCAACCCGGCCGGGTCGGTCAAGGATCGCATCGGGATCAGCATCATCGAACAGGCCGAGCGGGCGGGGCGCCTCCGCCCGGGCGGCACGATCGTCGAGGCCACCTCCGGCAACACTGGCGCCGGCCTGGCCCTCGCCGCCGCGGTCAAGGGCTACCGCTGCGTTTTCGTCATGCCCGACAAAATGAGCGAGGAGAAGGTGCGCTTTCTGCGCGCCTTCGGCGCCCGCGTGGTCATCACCCCCACCGCCGTGCCGCCGCACGACCCGCGCAGTTACTACCGCGTGGCGGAACGCATCGTGGCCGAGACCCCCAACAGCCTGTTGGCCAACCAGTATCACAATCCGGCCAACCCCGAGGCCCACTACCAGACCACCGGCCCCGAACTATGGCAACAAACGGCCGGCCAAATCCGTATTCTGGTATGCGGTATGGGCACAGGCGGCACGCTCACCGGCGCGGGTCGCTATCTCAAAGAGCAGAACCCAGAAATCAAACTGGTCGGGGTTGATATCCTCGGCTCGCTTCTCTACGACACGTGGAAGCTTGGGCGTATGCCGGATGACCCTTATCTCAAGACCTACAAGATAGAAGGCATCGGCGAAGACTTCATTCCTTCCACGCTCGACCTGAGATTGGTGGATGAGGTGGTGCAGGTCGACGACCGCGAGTCCTTCTGGATGACGCGCCGACTCGTGCGGGAGGAGGGTTTGTTCTGCGGAGGCTCGTCCGGCTCGGCGGTGGCCGGCGCGCTGAAATCGAAACTGGTGGCGGGCCTCGCCCCAGGCGAGCTGGCTGTCGTCCTGCTCCCAGATTCCGGCAATCGCTATCTAAGCAAGGTCTTCGACGACACCTGGATGCGCGAGAACGGCTTTCTGTCCGATGAACGAGCCGAGGTCACCGTGGCCGAAGTGATGCGGAGCCGCAAGATCCCCAGCCTGATCACCGCCACGCCGGTCGAGCGGATGACCCACGTGGTCGAGTTGATGAGGACCTACGACATCTCGCAAATCCCAGTGGTGGATGCGCAGGGCAGTCTGATCGGCATTGTCACCGAGGTGGACCTGCTCGACCATCTCCTGCACGCACAGCACGTTCACGACCCGGAGGAAACGATTGCTGCGATCATCAACCCCACCGTGCTGTCGGTCGAGCTGAGCGAAAAGGCCGAGCGTGCATTGGCCGCCTTTGAGCGCGGCCGGGTGGTGGCGGTTACGGACCAGGGCCGCCCAGTGGGAATTCTGACCAAGATCGACCTCATTGATTTTCTCGCGCGCCGTGCGAGTTAGGACGCCAAAGCTACGCGCCAGCGCGGTTGGTAGAATCCGCGGACGTCAAAGTTCGGAATTCCGGGCAGGAGGCATGGCGGGCCGGGTGGCCTTGTGTGCCGGCCGGAGTCCTGCGTGAGAAACCCGTGGACATGGTCCTGGTTTCAATTCAAGTCGGCGCGGCGCGCGACTACGCGCCAATCGAGGCGGCCACCGGGCTCCACCGGCCATGGCGCAGCGCCATCCTCAAGACGCCGGTCTCAGGCCCCATTCGCCTCGGCCCCTTCGGGCTGGAGGGCGACACCCAGGTAGATCGCCGGCATCACGGCGGGCCGCATCGTGCGTTACTTGCCTATTCGGTGGAGAACTACGCCCGCTGGCACGAGGACCCCGGCCTGCCGCAGTTCCCATATGGGGCATTTGCCGAGAACCTCACTGTCGCGGGCCTCGATGAGACATCGGTCTGTGTTGGCGATATTTACCGCATTGGCCCCGTACGGGTCGAGGTCTCGCAGCCGCGCCAGCCCTGTGCCAACCTCGCCCGCCGCTGGCAGCGGCCCGACTTGCCTGAACGCGTTCGCCGCACCGGCCGCAGTGGGTGGTACCTGCGTGTGCTGCAACCGGGAATGATCGAGGCGGGCCAGCCGATCGAACGCGAAGCGCACCCACAACCGGCGTGGAGCATGGCCCGTGCCAGCGAGGTCATGCAAGCGCGCCTGGAACGCCACGAGGAGGCCGCGCAGCTTGCCGCCCTCGAGGCGCTTTCGCCCGGATGGCGCACTCGTCTCACCCGCACCGGTGAGTGACGCCGCCTCACTTCATCCATCCCTATCGTTGCAGGAGGTACTTTGGACATCCGCGGACGCAACATGCTCGTCTTGGGGGGTTATGGATTGGTCGGCACGGCAGTCTGCCGCGCCGCGCTGGCCCACGAGCCGGCCCGCCTGATCGTTGCCTCGCTGCGGCGGCGTGAAGCCGAATCCGCCGTTGAGCATCTGCGGGCGGAGTTCCCAAAGTCCGGCACGCGCATCGTGCCAGCGTGGGGCGATGTCTTCTTGCGCGCCGACTGGCAGTCACACAACGATGGGCCGCATCCGCGCGAGGCGGTGCTGGCCGATGCGGCCGCGCGCCAACGTCTGATCGCCGACACCTTGGACGAGTTGTCCGAGGGGATCATCGCCGCCTCGCTCCTCACCCACCTCATCCTCGGCCAATTCCCGGGCCTCGACAAAGCTCCCGCACATCTCATCGTGGATTGCATGAACACCGCCACCGGCGTGGCCTACCAGAACATCTATCGTCAGGCGCAGCAGGTACGCAGCGCACTCGCAGGCGAGCTCGCCTCGGGTGAGCTCGGCGCGCGCGTCGAGAATCTGCTGGCCGCGCTGTATATCCCCCAGCTCGTGCGCCACACGCAGATCTATTATGAGGCCATGCGCCGCGCTGGCACGCAGGCGCTGATCAAAGTCGGCACCAGTGGCACGGGCGGCATGGGGTTCAACATTCCCTACACGCATGGCGAGGAACGCCCCTCCCGCGTGCTGCTCTCGAAATCGGCCGTGGCCGGCGCCCAGACGCTCCTGCTCTATCTCCTCGCGCGCACGCCCAATGCCCCGCTCATCGTCAAGGAAATCAAACCAACCGCAGCTGTTGCCTGGAAGGAAATCGCCTACGGACCGATCCGGCGCGGCGGCCAGCCGATGGCGCTCTACGACTGCCCGCCCGAGGCTGCCGTGTCGGCCGAAATGCCCGCCTCGCTCACAGCGCAGGGCGATTTCGGCCGCGCCACCGGTCAGGTGCTCGAGTCGGTTTACATCGACACCGGCGAGAACGGCCAATTCTCGACCGCCGAGTTCGAGACCCTGACCACCCTCGGCCAGATGGAATTCATCACGCCGGAGGAAATAGCCGCGGACGTCATCCGCGAGATTCTCGGCGGCAACACCGGCCATGATGTGATTGGGGCGCTGGATAGCGCCTCCTCTGGCCCGACCTACCGCGCCGGCTTTCTGCGCGAGGCTGCACTCAACCGCCTGCACCTGCTCGAACAGGAGCACAAGGTCGAGTCGGTCGCGTTCGAGCTGCTCGGCCCGCCGCGTCTGTCGAAACTACTATTCGAGGCGCATCTGCTCAAGCGAACGACGCGGTCGATTTCGGATTTTCTGGGACGCGACCCCGCAGGCGTGGCGATGGCCCTCGAACGAGAAGTCCACGATAACGTGAGTGTGCGCCAGCAGATGGTCTCGATTGGCCTGGGAGTGTTGATGCCCGACGGGGAGCGGCTGCTGCGCGGGCCGTTGCTCAAGGCCGATCGCGCCGAGGAGGGATGGGTGGACCTGACGCCGGCCAACGTCTTACGCTGGCAGACTCGCCTAGCCGCTTTGCGGCGCGAGGTGCAAGCCCAGAACGCCGGCGAGAGCTCGTCGCGCCTCGACCGGGCCTACCCCGGCGCCCGGCGCTGGACCGACGATGACCGCTTCGAGGTCGGCGAAATTGGCGGCTGGGTGTTCAACAACGAAGAACGCGGCTGGCGTGGCAAGCGTTGAGCGGAGCGACTGAATCACACGGGGCCTCGCTGCGAGGCCCCGTTTTCATTTCACCTGCTCAGCGTCGCGTTCGCTTCTTTGGGCCAACCCTCTTGGAACGTGTCTTCTTTGTGCCGGCGGCGCGAGGTGCACGCCGCGCCGGTGTCCGTCGGGGCCTGGCGGTCTTCTTCACACCGGTCATGTGGCGGATGATTTCATCGCCAAACTGCGAGCACTTGACCTCCCGCGCACCGCGCATCAGGCGTGCGAAGTCGTAAGTCACCGTGCGTGCGGTGATGGCTCGCTCCATGCCGGCGATCACAAGATCGGCCGCCTCGTCCCAGCCCAGATGGCGCAGCATCATCTGCCCGGAAAGAATCAGCGAGCCCGGGTTGACCTTGTCCAGGTTGGCGTACTTGGGCGCGGTGCCGTGGGTGGCCTCGAACACTGCATGCCCGGTCTCATAGTTGATGTTGCCCCCTGGCGCGATGCCGATCCCGCCCACCTGGGCGGCCACCGCGTCTGAGAGGTAATCCCCGTTCAGGTTGGGTGCCGCGATCACATCGAATTCATCCGGCCGCGTCAGCAATTGCTGGAAGGTCACGTCGGCGATGGCATCCTTGATAAGCAGGCGCCCTTGCGCGAGTGCGGCCGCCTGCTCGGCGTTGGCCGCCGCCTCCCCGCGCGACTGCTTGGTGCGGTTCCACTCGGCCCAGGTGTAGGTGGTCTCTCGGAATTCACGCTCGGCCAGTGCGTAGCCCCAGTTGCGGAAGGCGCCCTCAGTGAACTTCATGATGTTGCCTTTGTGCACCAGGGTGACTGAGCACCGCTTGTGCTCGAGGGCATACGCGATGGCCGCGCGGATCAAGCGCTCGCTACCCTCACGCGAGATGGGTTTGAGGCCCACCCCTGAGCTCGCCGGAAAGCGAATCTTGGCGTACTCAGCCGGGAAGTTTTCGCGCAGCAAGGTGCGGAAGCGCTCCATCTCGGGCGTGCCCTCTTCAAACTCGATGCCGGCATAGATATCCTCGGTGTTCTCGCGGAAGATAACGACGTCGATTTTGTGCGGCTCGCGCACCGGCGAAGGCACCCCGCGGAAGTAGCGCACCGGGCGCAGGCACACGTACAGGTCGAGCACTTTGCGCAGCGCAACGTTGAGCGAGCGGAAGCCTTCGCCAATGGGGGTCGTCAGCGGTCCTTTGATTCCGACGAGGTAGGAGCGGAAGGCTGCAACCGTCTCGTCCGGCAGCCAACTGCCTATCGCGCGGAAGGCCTTCTCGCCGGCCAGCACTTCCATCCAGGCGATCTGCCGCCGCCCGCCGTAGGCCTTGGCTACGGCGGCATCCAGCACGCGGACCGAGGCGCGCCAGATGTCGGGGCCCGTGCCGTCGCCTTCGATGAAGGGAATGATTGGATGGTCGGGAACGATGAGGGTGCCATCCCGCCGCGAGATACGTTCGCCGTCGGCAGGAGGGCGATAGGGAATGGGTAGCATGCGAGAGCTCTCCAAGGTGGGGTGATGCGCGCGGTGAGGAAACAAACCGGATTATAGCACGCGGCTTGGTCGCTATTATCCCTCACGCATCGCATTCGACAACGAATGCGCGCCGTCGAGGACGACGGCGCGCGAGACACAATCCACTCCCAAAGCCACTACTACGCCAATGCTCGGGCAGCCTTTTCCTTGGCCACCAACTCCAGGATTTCCTCGGCCGACTCTTTTGTCCGCTCACTGAGTGTGCCCAACATGGCGGCCAGCTCGGCCACGCGTTCCTTGGCAGAGAGCGAGCGCACCTCGGTGACCGTTCGCTCGCCCTGGCTGCGCTTCTCGACTCGCAGATGCTGATCGCCAAAGCCGGCGAGTTGCGGCAAGTGGGTGACACACAGCACTTGATGGGGCGGGGTGAGGTTCCACAACTTGCGCCCGACGACGGCGCCCACGCGTCCGCCGATGCCTTGGTCGATCTCATCGAAGATAAGCGTCGGTGTGCGATCGGCGCGCGCCAGCACGCTCTTGAGGGCCAGCATCAGGCGCGAGGTTTCGCCGCCGGAAGCTACTTTGACCAGCGGCTTGAGCCCTTCGCCGGGGTTGGGGGCGACGAGGAATTCCACCCGGTCGAGGCCGGCGGCCTCATAGGCCACACGCCGCTCTCCGGCGTAAGCACCCAGTGGATCGTCCTTCCACTGGATATCGACCGCAAAGTGCGCGCCGGCCATGCGCAGATCGCCCAGCTCGGCCTCGATGCCACGTGCGAGCTCGGCCCCTGCGGCCCGCCGCTTCTCGGAGAGCGCGGTGCCCAGCGTGCCTACGCTGCGCAGCCTCTGTTCTTCCTGCGCCGCGAGTTCGGCCATGCGTTCATCGGCATGGGTGATGCTATCCATCTCGCGCTGAGCTTTCAGCGCGTACTCGCCAATGGCCGCGAGCGATTCGCCGTACTTGCGCTTGAGGTTGGCAATGAGTTCGAGGCGTTCCTCAACCTGCTCCAGACGCCGTGCGTTGAACTCGATCGATTCGCGGTAAGTACGCAGCTCGCGTGCCAATTCGGCCAGCTGCTCCGCCGCGCCTTGCAGCGAGTCGCGCGCCGTGTTGCGTGTCGCATCAATGCGCGCCAGCGCGCTCAGGGCGCGTTCCGCTTCGCCGACGAGATCTGTGGCGGCCACCCTCTCTTGGCTGCCCTCATCCAAGGCCAGGATGGCCGCATCGGCCAGTGCCGCCAGTTGTTCGGCGTTCGCGAGCCGCGTGCGCTCTTCGAGCAACGCCTCATCCTCGCCCAGTTTGAGCTTGGCCGCGCCGATCTCGTTGATCTGAAACGTCAGCATGTCGGCCCGCCGAGCCGCGTCGCGTTCGCCGTCGCGCAGCCGTTGCAGTTCTTCGCGCACCGCGCGCAAAGCCAGCACGTCCGCCGCCAACGCGTCGCGCTCCGCCTCGACTCCCGCGAAGCGATCCAAGAGACCCAGATGCTCGCGCACGCGCAGCAGCGAAAGATGTTCCGATTGGCCGTGCACGTCGACCAGATACTGGCCGATCTCGCGCAGCACGCCGAGGTTGACCACGCGCCCGTTGACGCGCGCGATGTTGCGCCCCTCGCGGCGCACCTCGCGCCCCAGGGTGAGCGTGCCGTCTTCTTCCCACAGACCTTCCGCCTCCAAGATGGACTGCACCTCGCCGCGCAACTCCGACGGCAATTGGAAGGCGCCTTCCACCGTCGCCATCTCCGCAGAGGTGCGTATGACCGCGCTCTCCGCGCGCCCGCCCAGAAGGAGTTCGATCGCATCGACAATGATCGATTTGCCCGCACCGGTCTCGCCCGTAAAGACGATCAACCCCGGCTTGAGCGTGAGGTGCAGCTCATCGATGATCGCGAAGTTGTGGATCCACAGTTCAGTCAGCACGTTGAGTTCTCACGTCCGTTGTGGAGAATCCTTCACCGCCGAGAGCGCAGTGAGCGCCGAGACATCGATGAGGAACCGAGGATTAGATCCGCAGACGCCTCGGCATGGCTGCCCTCGCGGCGTCGGCGGCTCGCTCAAATTCGGATGCCACGCAGGCTGGCCACGAGCGAACCGATCATCAAGATGGCGTAAGCCGCGGGATAGACAATGGCCACCAACCCGCCGGCCAGCGCCTGCAGCGCACCGCCGCTGAGTAATCCAATGCCGACGAGTACCAGTGGTCCGAGCACCTGCGGCGTGATTCCCACAGCGGCCCCGATGCCGGCCACCAGCGGCAAGTAGCGGCTGCGCCGATGGCGAACCGCACGCCGCACGATTTCCGCCGTGCCGACTCCGATCGAGGGGGCAATGAAGAAGACGAAGAAACCCACAAACGAGACGACCAACGACCCCAGGGCCGCGGCCACCGCCGAAACCACGAAGGCAATGGCAAAGTCGTACCACTGGGCGGTCTCGAAGATCTTCTGTTGCCCGCGCACGCACTCTTTGCAGCGATAGCCTACCGGTGTGAGCACCGCGCATTTGGCGCAGATCGGCCTGTCGCAGCGGTTGCAACGCAGGGTGGCCGGCCGCCCGGGGTGGTAGGCGCAGGTCGCGGAGGCAGCGTCGGAGGCGGTCATGGAACGGCTCTCAGGAGCTGCGCTGCATGCGCGACATCATGTTGCGGAAGAAGTAGCCGCGGCCCTGCACGCGGACGAACCAAGCTTCGTCGGCGGAGGTCGAAACGTGCAGTTCGTCGCCATCGGCCATGTCGTCCGACGGCTGCCCGTCGCACGAGAGCAGGGCATCGTGCTCGTAGTGAACGATGATCGTTGCACGTGAACCCTCGGGCAGGACGATGCCACGATCCATCGACAAATGCGCGGCAATCGGCACGAGCAGGATGTTGCGCATCTCGGGCGGCAGGATCGGCCCGCCCGCGGCCAGTGCATAAGCCGTCGAGCCGGTGGCCGTGGCCGCGACCAATCCGTCGGCGGCATATGTGGCCAGCGGGTCACCGTCAATGCGCGCCTCCAGGCGCAGCAGGCGCATCATGCGCCCGCGTGCCACAACGCACTCGTTGAGCACTTCCCACTCGCCCAGGCGCGTCTCGCCGCGGCGGTGTTCGGCGTGCAGCATCATGCGCCGTTCGACCCAATAGTGCCCCTGCAGGACCTGGCTCAAGCCCTCGCGCCATTCCTCGCGCCGGAATTCGGCTAGGAAGCCGAAGCGGCCGAGGTTGACGCCCAGGATGGGCACATGCGAGGGGGCGCACGCGTGCACCGAGCGCAGCATGGTCCCGTCGCCGCCCAGCGCAACCAGCAGGTCGAAGGCCCGCTCCCGCAGCCCGCGGGTAATTTCTTCATCGGTCAGCAGACCACGCGTGACCTCGACCCCCTTCTCGCGCAGGAAGGCGGCGATGTCGGGACTCAACTTGGCGGCTTCGGGCAATCGAGGGTGATGAGTCAGCGCGATGCGCTGCGGAGGCGGGAGAGGCGCGGTCGCGGAGGTCATGGCCCGGCTATTATAGCGCCTCGCTCGAGCCCCGGCGCGCGATGAACACCTCGACCGACTCGCCGGGGCGCGCGCCCAGGCGTCGTGCTGCGTTGCCGTTCACCTCGGCCAGGCACAAGTGCTCGTCGCTGCTCCACAGTGCCACCAGCGAGCCGGGGGTGCCTTCAGCGAAGGTGCGCACCATTCCGGCGATCTCGAACTGGCCGAAGCGCACGTACTCAACCTGCCCCCCGGCACAATGCGCCGGCTCAATATTCGTCAGCACGTTGCCGAATCGGTCGATCGAGGTCACCTCACCGCGCAGCCCGCTCGTCGTCCGCTGCGGTTCGGCGAAGGGCAAAGACACCGGATCCGCCAGCGGCGAGCCAAGCTGGGTGAGTGCCACGCCGCACGCTAAATGGGCCGCCACCGGTGCAAAGATATCGCGTCCGTGAAAGACGGGGCTCACCTCGCGCAACCAGTACTCGCGACGGTCGAGCACAACGACCTCACAAGCCAGCTCGGCACGCCGTGCACCCCTCATCAGCAGCGTGGTCAACCCATTGTCCGGCCCAACAAACAACTGCGGCCCGATGCGCGCCGCCATTGGGCGGCGGGCCGTGCCCACGCCCGGGTCGACCACCGCCAGATGAATCGTCCCGGGCGGGAAGTAGGGCGCCGCGCGCGCCAGCGCGCGTGCGCCCTGGCGCACATCCTGCGGCGGGATGAGATGCGTCAGGTCGACGATCTGCACGTCAGGCGCGATCGACAGGATCACGCCGCGCAGGATGCCAACGAAGACATCCTGCTCGCCGAAATCCGTCAACAGGGTAATACAGGTCATGGGAAGGAATGACCGGGCGAACTACAGCGGCTTGAACCGCGCCTGGAAGAACCGCAGGTGTTCCGGTTCATACACCATGCGCAGCCCGCGGATCTTGGAGCGCGTCTCGTAGAGCGCCAGGCAGCTCTCAGCCACCACGTCCATGTGCAAGTTGGTGTACACGCGCCGCGGAATGGTCAGTCGCACCAACTCGAGCTTGGGGTACTTGTGCTTGCCAGTGGCCTTGTCGCGCCCGGCTGAGACCACACCGCGTTCCATTGCACGAACGCCGGAGTCGACATACAGTGCGGCGCACAGGGCTTGAGCCGGGAACATATCTTGCTGGAGGTGCGGCAGAAAGCGCCGCGTATCCAGGAACACGCCGTGCCCGCCGATCGGCAACACGATCGGCACGCCGCCGGTGCGCAAGCGGTTGCCCAAGTAGTGGACCTGGCGCACGCGCGAGGCCACATATTCGTCTTCGCACATTTCGTACGTGCCCAGGGCGATGGCTTCCATGTCGCGCCCGGCCAGCCCGCCGTAGGTGTGCAGGCCCTCGAACACGACCACCATTTCGCGCGCCTTCTGAAAGAACCCCTCATTGCGCGTGGCCAGGAAACCCCCGATGTTGACCAGGTTGTCTTTCTTGGCTGAGACCGTGCAGCCCTCGCCGTACGACATCATCTCTTTGATGATCTCCCGCACGGTGTGGTCGGCGTAGCCTTTCTCGCGCTGCTGGATGAAGTAGGCATTCTCCACCACGCGCGTCGCGTCGAAAATGATAGCCCGTTTGTTGCGCTTGGCCCAGGCCGAAACCGTGCGCAGATTGGCCATCGACATCGGCTGGCCGCCGGCCATATTGACGCACGTAGCCAGCGACAGATAGGCGATCGAACCTGCCCCATGCTCCTTCACCAGTTTTTCGAGTTTGGCCAGGTCGACATTGCCTTTGAAGGGGTGCTCGCTCGTGGGGTCGTGGGCCTCATCAATAATCACATCCACAAAGACGCCGCCCGCGCGTTCGACGTGCTCGCGGGTGGTGGTGAAGTACATGTTCATCGGCACGAATTGGCCGGGGCGGATGCGAATCTGCGAGGTGATGTGCTCGGCGCCGCGGCCCTGGTGGGTGGGCACGACGAAGGGGAAGCCGTACACGTCCTGCACGGCCTTCTCTAGCTTGTAGAAATTGCGGCTGCCGGCATAGGCCTCATCCCCCAGCATCAACCCGGCCCACTGCCGGTCGCTCATCGCGCTGGTACCGGAATCGGTGAGCAGATCGATGTACACATCTTCGCTGCGCAAGAGAAACGTGTTGAAACCGGCCTCCGCCATGGCGCGCGCTCGCGCCCGCCGCGGAATCTGGCGAATCGGCTCAACCATTTTGATCTTGTAGGGCTCAGCGATCGTGCGCTCGGGCATCATCTGCCTCCTCATGGGTGGGGTTCGCGAGGGTAAAGCAAGAGGTCGAGCCGTTTGCAGGGGTGGCGCACGAAGCGGGGTTCAGGCCAGCCAGCCGGCCAATGCCCCTGCCAGCGCAGCGCCTACCGTTGTGCAGGCGAAGTTTACCACTTCGTTTGAGACCACAGCCCAGCCGCTGGTGAGCGTGGTCGAACCGCCGCAACGGTGTTGGGGATGCTGTTCGGTGTCTTTGCCGCAGAGGAGGCAACGGTAGCGTGCTTGCAGCGTCGCTCCGAGCAGGCTATCGGCCAGCGCCCCCAGGCTTCCCGCAACGGTCGTAAGTCCAGCAAGCAGCAGCGCTGCCCGCGCGCCGGGCGCACCCAAGAGTGACAACAGTGCGATGAGACCCGCCCCGCCAAGTGAGGCAGCCAGGCCGGCACCGCTTACCGCACCCGAGGTTCCCGGTGTTGCAGGCGCAAGCGTGGTAATGAGCACGGGCCGGTGTCCAAGGCGCACGCCGATTTCGGTTGCCCAGGTATCGGCGTTGGCGGCCGCCAGCGCACCCGCGAATGCGGCCCAGACCACTGGGGAGAGTTCCCCGGCCGCGGGAAGAATCACCCCGGCCAGGAGGGCCGCCAACCCTCCATTGGCCAGAACCTGCGCGGCATCCCGCCGCCCGCTTTTAGAAAACTTGTCCGCTGCCTCCGCGGCGCGCCGGTTAACTGCCCATGTGAGCAGTGACGAACTGATGAAGAAAGCGAGCAGCAGCGCCGCGCCACGCAAGCCGGCACCGCCAAAGACCATCGTGCCGACAAGCACCGCGACCGCTGCGCCGCCCGGCGAGAGCAATCCCATACGGAAAGCCGCCAGGCTCACGATCAGCGCCAGGCCAAGAGCCAGCAACCAGCGAGAGAGGTAAATGTTGATCACGTGTGGATAAGTACGCCCGGCTTGTTGACAACTCCGCCTAGGGAGTGCAGAAAAGGTGCAGAGCCTGCCAGGTCCGTGTGGATAGATGGCTCCGCGCTGTGGAGTGGCGAGAGCGCGCTCGCGCTCACCGTATCACCGCGGCCGGCCGCTTCACGCGAAGCGCAACAACGTAAGGACTCCGATCCACAACCCGACGGTCGTCATCAACCCCACGCCCATCACCATGTACGCCGCCACGTAATCGCGCCGGCGCACAGCCACCCAACCCAGCCCAAGATCCAACAGCCAGGCCATCATTCCAAAAACCGGCAGCAAGAGCATGCGAGCTGGCGAACCCAAACCCGTGGGCACGCCGGCGGAATCGAAGGTAAAGGGATGCTCACGCACCAAGGCAGGCTGCACGGCCAGCAGCAACATCATGAGCAGCAACAAACCGCTGGAGGTCGTGGCGACGGCGGCTTGCGCGAAACGGCTGCCCAGCAACTCGCGGGTGAAGGTGGGACGGCGATACGAAAGGGCTTCTGCCTTCTCCGCCTAGATGACCGCGCTGAAGCGGGAGAAGGCATCCACAAACCCAGATAGATCGGCCGGAGAAAGTGCCCAGGCGCCATGGGAGG
>JBGOXY010000035.1:0-14473 GCA_041479415.1 Anaerolineae bacterium | reverse complement strand
GAGACGCCCAGCTGGAAGTCGTCGCCGCTGAGCGAGGAGCTGCAGTAATCACTCTTCAGCGCGGTGTCGAACAAGATCTCAAGGCTGTCGCCCTTGTACATGTTCGAGCCGCTCGATTCCTGGACGTAGTTGTTGTCACGCACCTTGGCCGCCAGGTACAGGTAGGTCCCATCCCACTTGAAGTGGTAGGTGGCCGAGAGGTCGGCTTCGTTGTCCCAGTTCGACTTACCGAAGACGACGCTGGTCGCGCTGTATTTGAGCGTGGTCGGCCACTCTTCGGCGAAGCTGTCGAAGTAGCCGTCGATCGCCGGCGGGTTGGTCGTCCAGTAGGCCTCGACCATGCCGCCGTTGCCGTCGGGCCGGCGAACGGGCGAGGGGACGACGCAGGCCGGAACCGCCGGAGGCGGCGTGCCGGCGAAGATCTTCACCCAGAAGGCGGTTGTGCCGCCGGTGCCCACGCCGAAGCGCGTTCCGGCAGGAGTGCTCAGCTTCCAGAAGCCCTGGTAGCTGCCGGTCGTGGAGGGAGCCGTCATGGCCGCCGAGAGCGTAACCGTCGCACCCGGGGCCACAGCCGCGGTGAGCGGCACTGAAGCCGGCGCGCCCATCTGGCTGCCGGTGTCGAACACCAACGAGTAGCCGGTGGTCCAGGTGCATGTGCCGACATTCTTCAGCGTCCAGGTCTTGGTGAACGCCGCACCCGGGGTGATCGAGGTTCCATCTGGCACCGTCTCGCTAATAAAGTCGGCCAGATGAGTGCCGGTGCAGGCAACCGAGGTGGCTGTCGCAGCGGATGCCGGCGGCGTGGTCGGCCCCGCCGGCACGGTCGAGGTCGGCGGGATCATGAACAGCGCCGTCAAGGTCATATTCGGCGTCGGAAACACGAAGGGGGTCGGCGTTGGCGCGAGGGGCAGCGTGCACCCCACTGTAAGCACCAACAGGACGACCAGCCCTACGAGCGGCTTGCGCGTAAACGACTTCATCTTTGGCTTCCTCCTTCCGCGGATGGCCTGCGCGACGAGCGGCGCGCGCACGTTGCACGCCCCCGGGCATACGGCCCGCCAGTTGGCCTGGCTGGGTCAATTCGGATCTCCCTCGGGTTGCACCTTGTAGGGCGGGTGGGAGTTGAACCCACACGGGGGGTTAGCCCGAGGGATTTTAAGTCCCCTGCGTCTGCCAATTTCGCCACCGCCCCAATTAGCCCATTATATATCCGAGATCGCTCCCGGACCTTCGGCCGATGGGCGGCGCCACCCGCCATGCGCCCCAGGGAAGGGGACGTCCTTCGTCCCCGCCTTGTTCCGTTGCAGGATGTGTGCCGGATGTGCGGCTAGTGATCGAGGCAGGTGTTGAGGCCGTTGCCCCCCGGCGCTGGCCCTAACTCTCGGTTTCTGTCGGCAACAGGACGCGCACCGTTGTCCCAGATCCCGGCTCGCTCTGCACCTCAATCTCTCCTCCGTGCGCGCCGATAATCTGCTGGGCAATAGCCAACCCAAACCCAAGCCCGCGGACCACGCCCCCTTCCACCTTGCGGGTGAAGCCCGGTTCGAAGACTCGTGGCAAGTCCTGTTTGAGGATGCCCGCCCCGTTATCGCGCACGACGATGGCGATACCCGGGGCATCGGTGCCGTCGTGGCGCAGCGAGGCGCGTGAGGTATGCACGCTGAGCAAGCCGCCGGCCGGCAGCGCCTCGATCGCGTTCTTGACCACGGCCGAAAAGGCTTCGTACAGCCCGGTGCGATCGCCGTGGATGCGCGGCAGATCGTCGGCCAGGGAGAGGTCGAGCGCCACACCCTGCTCGCGTAGCCGCTCGCCAAAAGTGGCCACGATCTCCTCCAGCAGCGAGGAAACCGAGACTGGGGCCAGGCTGGTCGGCGTGGGCTGAGCCAGCTCGCGGAAGTGTTGGATCAGGCCGGCTGTGCGTTGCACAGTCTGTTCGATGATCTGCAAATGGTGGGCCACATCCTCGTTGCCGGTCGGCATGCGCCGCGAGAGCAGGTAGGAATGCAGCGACAGCGTGCTGAGCGCGTTGTTGATTTCGTGGGCCAGGCCCATCCCCAGCGCCGTGGCCGACTCCAGGCGCGCCGTGCGCAACAGGCGCTCCTCCAACTGACGGCGCGTGGTGATATCGGTCATCACGCCGTCGTAATAGTGGATCGAACCATCGGGCTCGCGCACCATGCGCGCCACGTCACGCACCCAGCGCCAGCGATCCTGGCGGTCGCGCAGGCGATACTCCTCGATCCATTCTTTGCCCTGGGCGATGGCCGCATCGAACGAGGCGTGCACTCGCTCGCGATCGTCGGGATGCAGCCGCTCATTCCAGATGTTGGGCGTGGCCGTCCATTCCTCGGGCGAAAACCCGGTCAGATCGCGGATGCCCTGCGACATGAACGTCGTGTGGCCATCGATGCTGCCCCGGTAGATCGCGCCTGGGACGTGCTGCACGGTGCGCTCGAAGCGCTCGTGGGCCTCTTGCAGCGCGCGCAGCAAGCGCGCCTTGTCATAAGCCAGCGCCGCACGCGCCGCGAACATCTCCAACAGGCGCCGGTCTTGCTCGGGGAATTCGCGCGGGTGGAAGAAGTCCAGGATCAAGAGGCCGAACGGCGCACCGTCCGTGCGCAGGGGCAAGTGCGCCACCGCGCGGATGCCGGATTGGCCGACCAATGGATGCAGGTTGCCCTCCAGGCGTAGGTTGCTGAAGTAGCGCGCCTGCCCGCCGCGGTAGGTGGTCATTCCCAGCCCGTCGGGCCGGAAGGGCTCGTTGTCGAGCGCGGCCGGCACGTTGCGGCTGATGACTGTGCGCAGCAGCTGCGCCTCGGGCTGCCATAGGGCGATGCCGCCGCCGTTGGCCCACAGCGCTTCGATGGCGACGTCCAGCGTCAACTCCAACACGCGCACCGGGTCGTCGGCCGCGGAGAGGGAGAGTTCCAGTTCATATAGACGAGTGAGCGAGTTGAGGCGCTGGGAGGATGACTCGCTGGCCGCCTGGTTCTCAAGCGATACGCCGATCTGGCGCACGATCATGTCCGCCAGGCGCAATTGCTCCGGGGCAAACGAGGCCTCATCCCACGGCGAATCTCTTCCGGCCACGAGAATGCCCCAGCGCCGGCTAGGGCTGTGGATCGGCAGCAGGGCGATGCTCTCGGGCGGTTGCGGGATGAGCACTTGAATCTCGGCCATTGGTGCGGGGTCGTTCTGCGCACCGCCGCGCCAAACGGCATACGTGCCGTGCTGCAGGATCTCCGCCATCCGCGGCAGCGAGCTGAGCGGCACCACCGTTCCGGGGGGCGCCAGGTCCTCAACCGGCTGCAGCGAAGTGGCCGCTTCGACCCGGAAGCTCTGCCCATCTTCACCGAGCATCAACGTCAGGCAGAAGCCGGCATTGAGGTATTCGCCCATCATGCGCGTGACCTGGGACAGCAGGAAGCTGCGTTGATCCTCGCCGCCTCCCAGGGGCCCGCGCGTCAGCAGGTGCACCAGATTGTGCGCCAACCCTTCGAAATGGTGCGCGCGATGGCGCTCGCGTTCCAGGTGACGCATGTGTTCGAGGTTAGCGCCCGCGCTTTCGGCCAGGGCGGTCAACAGCCTTACGTCGTCGTCGAAATACGCCCCGGGGCGCAGCGTCTGCGCTGAGATCATGCCGATTAGCCGGTCGCCCACGCGCAGCGGGGCGCATACCGCCGAGCGCACGGGCTGATCACCGCCGTAGTGGCGCGGCGCGTACGGCAGAAGGCCGGCCAAGTCGTCCACGCGGAACCCCTGGCGCTCAGCCAGCATGTTGCCCAGCAGCCCGGGTTTGGCCGTGACGGTGATCGGCGCGCTACGCTTGTCGTTGTCGATGACATAGACCAACCGCGCCCGATCGCCGTCTTCGTCGTAAAGGGCGATGACGAACGAGTCGCATGGCATGAGCTCGCGCGTCCCCTCATGCAGCGCCTGATAGATTTGCTCCAGGTCGGTGGCTGAGGCCACTCCGTGGGCGATCTTCAGCAGCGTCTCGCGTTGCTGCGCCACGCGGCGCAAGAGATCCGAAAAGTCGAGATGCTCGAGAACCGTCCCCAGGTTGGAGACGATCGTCCGCGCCACCTCCACCTCGCGAGCCGTGAGTTGCCCGGGCGCATCCGCCAGAAGCAGCAGCACGCCGCGTGCAGCCTGGCTGACCTTGATGGCCGCCAGGATGGCAGCGGCGGGGGAGGTGTCGTTGGCCGCCTGGCGTTGAGTGAGCATGCGGCGCATGGGCTCAGCCGCCAGCGCCGCCTCCAGCTCGGCCCCGCTGTGCAGCGTGGCCTCGCGAGATTGCACTGCCGCCGCGATCAGCGAGCCCGAAGTGCCAAAACCGGGAATCAGCGAGGTCTCGCCCAGGCCAAAAGAGGCAAATGGCAGGAGCTCCTTGCGCGAGTTCTCGAGCAGGAAGACGACCCCGGCGTCTGCCTGCGGGACGGCCCGCTGGAGAAGGGAGGGCAGGCGGTCGCGCAGTTGGTCGAAGGTGAGTGCATTGGCCAGAGGCTGACCGAGCGTCGCCAAGCGCAGCAGATCACCCGAATGTTTGAGTTCCGCCTCCAGCGTATCGCGCCAGAAGCGGGCGGCGATCTGAGCGCCGCGGGTCATGACAAACCCGGAAGCCGTGTAGGTCAGGCACCGCAGCAACAAATCAACCCAGGTGAACGGAGTCCCGCGGCCGGCCAGCATCACCGTCAGCGCCGCATCCAGCACAATCGCCAGCCCCACAGCCGGCCAGGTGGCCCAGCGTTCGCTGGCGAATGCCATGAAAGTGATGCTGAGGGGATAGAACAACCACACCGAGGAGGCGACCGGACGCAGGAAGTAGTCGGTGACCGCGATCAGCCCAAGGGTTCCCAGGTCGAGGGTGTGCGAGAGCAAGACCGGGATGCGCCGCCGCGAGAGGTGACGTGCGGCCACAACCGCACTGTAGGCAACAACGCCGGCCAGAACCAGAAGGTCACGCTGTTTTTCGGCCGCCGCGAGCGGCGAAAGCCACAAAGCAGCCGCCAAGCCGCCTGCCAGGACGAGCATTCCGGCAAGATAGAGGACCGGCAGCGCTCCGGGATGCCCGCGGTTGGTGTCCATGGTCGCTCGATCGTCGTCCTTCGATTATAGCCGGGAGAGACTCGTTTGCAAGAGAAAATGCCATCTGCCCGCGTTCGGTAAGGCAATTGCCACGATGGGGTATAGTTGCCCGAAGCGGCGGCTCCTCTAGGAGGTATTGCACATTCCGGACCACCCCGGCGCGCCGCGCCTTCTCTGCCAACGGCTCATCTTGCGGAGCGAATGAGAGCGAGGATGGAAAACCGCTTCGTCACCTGGCTGGAAATCGATCTGTCGGCGATCGAGGACAATGTCCGCCGCCTGTGCGCACTGACAGGCACACCGCTCATGGCCGTGGTCAAGGCCAACGGCTACGGTCACGGCGCGAGCCAAGTAGCGCGCGCAGCTGCCTCTGGCGGAGCTGCCTGGCTTGGCGTGGCGCGCCTCGCCGAAGCCCTCGAGCTGCGCGCCGCCGGGTTGCGGCTGCCCATCCTCATCCTGGGCGTTGTTTCCGTGGCCGAGGTCGAGGCGGCTGTCGCAGCCGAGGTGGCTCTGACTGTCCCTTCCGTTGAGCTGGCCCGTGCCTACGGGCAGCGGGCGACGGCACTGGGCATGCAAGCCCGCATCCACCTCAAGGTCGACAGCGGCATGGGTCGCCTGGGGGTGCTTCCGAACGAGGCGCTCGCCGTAGTCCATGAGGTGCAGCGTAACACCGCCCTGCGTCTCGAGGGCCTCTTCACCCACTTGGCCAGGGCCGATGAGCACGACCCTGCCCCGACCCGTGCTCAGCTGACTGCATTCCAATCTGTTGTGGATGGCCTGAGCGAGGAGGGTCGGCCTCTGCCGATACTCCATGCAGCGAACTCCGCGGCCGCACTCAACTTCCCCGAATCGCGTATGGGGTTGGTGCGCGTGGGCATCGCCATGTACGGCCTTCACCCTTCAGCGGAAGCACCCCTCCCCGAAGGGTTCCGTCCGGCGCTCACTTGGAAGGCACAACTGGCCTCGTGCAAGGAGTTGCCGAAGGGTCACGGCGTGAGTTACGGTCACGAATACGTCACACGCGGTCGCGAGATCATCGGGGCAATCCCGTTGGGCTATGCCGATGGCATTCGGCGGGCGAGGCCGAACACGGTGCTCATCAAGGGGGCGCGCGTGCCAGTGGTGGGGCGCGTGTGCATGGACCAGTGCATGGTACGTCTCCCGGCACCGCTGCCACTCGGCACCGAGGTGGTGCTCATCGGTCGCCAGGGCAGCCAGGTCATATCCGCCGAAGAGGTCGCCGTGCGGTGGGACACAAACAACTACGAGGTTGTGACGGGTCTGAGCGCACGCGTGCCGCGCCTCTACACGGGCGAACGCTGAACCGGCAAGCCGAGCGCGCGCGGGCAACGGAATGCGCTAGCCCACTTCGCCGATGCGCCTCACCCGCCCGAGCATGAGGTAAGGCGGCAGCAGCGCGCACACCAGCGCGAACACACCGCCCACGACCACGCCGATCGCTTGGCCCAGCCCTGCGCTGCCGCCCAGCAATGGCACGAGCATGGCCGGGCCGAGGAAGAACGCCGCGGCGAGCGCCACGTAGGCCATGCCCGCAAACGATCCAATGCACCCAACCGACCCGCGCACCATGTGGCGCGGGTCTTCCCATTCCAGGTTGGCGCCTGCTACGCCGAAGGCCAGGTTCACCCCCACGCCACCGGCCAACGCCAATGCAACAACCGCGATGCCGAATAGCATCACGCTCGAACCTGCCCTCTGAAGCAGCGAAGCGACCAGGAGGAAGAGTTCGCCGATAACCAGCGTGGGCAGGTAGGCGGTGAGTGCCTTGGCGAGCATCAAGCGCACGGGGGTCACCGGCGCGGTCTTGATCAGCCAATAGGCGCGGCCCTCGTGCGAGAAGGCCATCATCCCCAAACGCGAGAGCATGATCCACCCGATGAACAAGGCAATGCCGATGTTGCCATACGCCATCATCTGGCCGGCGCCCTGCATGAACCACTCCGGCGCTTCGCCGCGCCCCGGGTCCACCTGCCCGCCGCTGCGGGCCAGCATGGCGGCATACACAATGCCCAAGATGAGCGGGGTCATCAGCTGCGAAAGGTTGCGCAGGTCGCGCCTTAAAACGCGCGCATCCTTGATAATCAGTGCAGTTACCGCCCGCGGCAAGAGCCTCGGAAAGGCCGGGCGCCGGGCGGCCGCAGCGCGTGGGGCGTCATGCGGGCGGACGTGCGGCCGGCGCGGGGTGCCGGCCTGCATCTGCGACCAGCCGGTGTGATACAGCACTTCGCAGGCGCGCAGGGTCACGGCGAAGATGGCAACTGCCAGCACGAGAGTCAGCCCCAGGCCCAGCGCGGCGGTAGCCCCCTGCCCTGTGCCCAGTCCGATCAAGCCGCGTCCGGCCCAGGCGAAGGGCGACCACGGCGCGTTGACACGGCTGAGCAAGTCCATCATCTGGGTTGTCTGTTGTGCGTTGAAGGTCATGGTGCGGGTGAAGTTGCCCGACTGAGAGCAGATGAGGGAGGCCACCGCACCCACCGCGGCCAGCGCCTCCGCGACGCGGCGCGCCGGAACGAGGCGCACCACGCCCATGACCAGTACTGCCGACAAACCGGCTGCCGCGAACGTCATGCAGGCCAGCAGCAGGATCACCAAGGGATAGAACAGCGCGTGGTAACCGGCCGAGGCGCCGAGCCCGAAGAGCACCGGCAGGCCGAATAGACACAGCAGCGCGAAGTTGGGCAGGATGGCCTGGATTAGTTTGCTGATGAACACCGCCCGCACCGGGATGGGCGCGGCCATCAGAAAGTCCATATCCCGCGCCAGATACAACGACTGCAGCAGAACCCCGAAACTAGTGACCAGGATCGTGAGGAAGGCGCCGGTAAGAATCACGGTGGGCAGCGCTTCGAGCAATTGAGTGAGGTCGACGATCTGAGCCAGTTCCGGGGAGCGCAGGAAACTGAGAAGCGCCCAGCTTCCGGCAAAGGCAGCCGCCAGAAACCCCACGACGAGCGCGGCCACGACGAGCGTGCCGATCTTGCGCCTCACGGTTGCATGGCGAAGGACACTGGTCCAAATCCGAACGCGCAACCACAGCAGCTTCCATGTGCTGGAGGCCACCGAGGCTCGCGGCGTAGCCACGCCGATCACTGCAGCACCTCGGCAATCGCGGCGTCTTCGGCCCCGCCAGTGAGCGAAAGGAAGATGTCTTCCAGGCTGGCCTGCCCTTGGCCCATCGCACGCAATTCAGCCATCGTGCCCATCGCCACCAGCCCCCCGCGATTGATGATGCCGATCCGATCGCACATGCGCTCGGCAATCTCGAGAATGTGCGTGGAGAGAAACACCGCGGCTCCGCGCTGCGCGAGCTGGCGAAGGAGGTCTTTGATGAGGCGCGCGGACTTAGGGTCCAGTCCGACCGTCGGCTCATCCAGCACCAGGACGCGCGGGTCGTGCACCAGGGCCGCGGCGAGGCTGGCCTTCTGGCGCATGCCGTGGCTGTACGAGTCGATCAGGTCGTCGGCCGCGGCGGTCAAGTCAAAAAGCCGCAGCAACTCCTCGATGCGCCGCTCGACCGCCGCCCGCGGCACGTCGTACAACTCGGCCACGAAGCGCAGCAGTTCGCGCGCCGATAGCTTGGTGTACAGGTTCGGCTCATCCGGGACAAAGCCGCTGGCCGCCTTAGCCGCGAGCGGTTCGGTCTGCACGTTATGCCCGGCCACGCGCACAGCCCCAGAGGTGGGTTGCAGCAAGCCGACGATCATCTTGATCGTCGTCGTCTTGCCGGCACCGTTCGGTCCGAGGAATCCGAAAATCTCGCCGGCGCGCACTTGTAGGTTCACCCGGTCCACGGCCACTTTGTCGCCGAAGCGTTTCGCTAGGTCGAGGGTCTCTATCAGGATGTCAGTCATGGTCGTGTCCTGTTGCGCGGGCGGCGCAAACCGCCCGCGCGGGATGAGGATGGCTGCGGAACCGGCGGCACGGAGTTGATACTCGGAACCTATCCCCCGGGCGGCGTGGCCCGCTCGAGGCGGCGAAACTCGAAGTATGAGTAAACCACGGGGATGAGACCGGCCGCCATCACCGGCGCCATGATAAACCAGATCGAGAGTCGTTCGAACAGCGACCCCAGCGCGGCCACCACGCCGGATACCTGGAAGAGAACCGCCCCCAGACGGTGGGTCCTCGCCCACACCACGTCATTGCTCAGCGTCCAGGGGGTGCGGATGCCGACGAAGAAGTTGCGCTTGGCGTTGCGGATCAGGTCGCCCACAAAGAAGAAGACCAGTCCCATCGCCAGCGGCATGAAGCGGTTGATGCTTATCTGAATGCCCAGGTTCCATAGCAGGGTGAACACGTGCACCGCCAGCATAAAGACCATGATCAGTACGACGAAACGGTCGTACTTTGGCCGGAAGGCGGCGATGTTGTGCTTGAGCGGGTCGATGGAGGGGATCGCCAAGAACAAGAGACCCATCCCCACCATCATGAGCGGCAGCAGGAAGACGCCCCACAGGCGTGTCATAGTCCCATCCACCTGGCCGAACTCATTCCAATGGCTCGCCACCATCTCGGGCAGTCGCGGGTAGACCAGCACGCCCGCACCAAACGCCAGAATGACAACAATCCAGGAAACGATCCAAGCAGCTTTCACGGCACATATCCTTTCGACGATGAGAAATGAACCGACTGCCTCGCCTCGGGCCTTTGCCGGCTAGAGACGCGAGAACAAGCGGTTGCGCGAGAATGTGCGCACGCCGACCCACAGGAGGCCAGCATCCACCACCCAGACGGCCAGGCCCACCAGGAACGCCACGGGCACGCTGAGGAAAAGGACCCCCGTCACCTGGCCGGCCATCAGCGCGAGAACCAGCACCACCCCCGAAGCACTCAACTGGTAGGACTCCATAAAGGTGCCCACGCGCGATGAGATGATCACGGCCGAGGCCATGCCCAGCGTGGCCACTGCCGGAACGACCCACAGCATGAGCGGCCACCAGGGCGCGGTGGGGAACCACATACGGCCCATCACCGGCAGCCCGGCCAGATTGACCACGATGCCGTAGACCACGAAGCTGGCCCAGCACAAAGCGAGAGCCGGCAGCACCGAGGCCACGATCTTGCCCAGGATGAGTTCGGCATCGCTGGTGGGCGAATACAGTAGGCCCTCCAGTGTTTTGCGCTCCTTCTCCCCGACGAAAGAATCGGAGGCCACGATGCTGGCCATCATCAGCGGCAAGATCAGGAACATCGGCGCGAAGAGATAGCCGGTGGTAAAGACCACCCATATCTGAAGCGGGCTGAGCCCGGCCAGCGCCTGGGTCACGGCGGGCGGCATGCGCTGCAAAAGGCCCTCCAGTTCTTGCAGCGAGAAGGCGTTGCCGGAGGCGCTGCTAAAGGCTTGCGGTAGGAGCAGGATGGCGAGCGGAAAGACGACGACGAACATAACTGGGACGATGACCGCCGGCGCCACGGCGGCTTTGTTTTGCGACACCTCCTTGAGATCCTTGCGGGCAATGGCCCAAATCAGCGACCAGTTCATACGGGCCTTCCTTCCGGCTGCTCCTGCAACTCGAAGTAGATCTCTTCGAGCGTGTGCCGGCGCGGCACCACGCGCATCAGGCGCGCACCCTGCGAGGCCATCCAACTCACCAGGTCGGGGATGTCCGCCTCGCGGCTCAGTTGCACCAGCAGGCGAGTCGCCTCTCCCTCCACGCGTTGAACACCCGGCTGGCGCGAGAGATCGCGGCGCAGGCTGGTTCCCAATTCGATCTGAGTATCTATTTCGACCCAAAGGCCGCGCCACAGCGTACGCCCGAGTTCGGCCAGGCTGCCCTGAGCAAGCACACCGCCCTGACGCAGCACCGCCACCCGGTCGCACAGGCGCTGCGCTTCATCCAGGTTGTGCGTGCAGAGGAACACCGTGCGCCCGGTCTCGTGGCTGAGCTGTTCGATGAGTTGCGTCACCTGGTGAGCCGCTTCTGGGTCCAGCCCGGCTGTGGGCTCGTCGAGAAAAAGGACCTTGGGGTTGTGTAGCAGTGCGCGCGCAAGCGCCAGGCGCTGCTTCATGCCCTTGCTGAATCCCCCCACCTTGTCGTCGGCGCGCGGGCCGAGTTCGAAGAAGTCGAGCTGCGCGTTCACCCGCGCCTCGAGGTCGGCCCGACCCAGGCCATACAGCGTACCCGCGAAGCGCAGATTCTCGCGCGCCGAGAGTCGCTCGTAGAGCGAGGGTGTCTCGGTCAGCACGCCGGTCTGGCGGCGCACCTCTTTGCCTTGTGTCGCCGGGTCAAGCCCCAGCACGCGCATCCGGCCTGCATCCGGCTTAAGCACCCCATTGAGCAGGCGCACCGTGGTCGTCTTGCCCGCGCCGTTCGGGCCAAGCACGCCGAAGACCTCGCCCTCGCTGAGTGCGAACGAGAGATTGCGCACGGCGTGCACGACACCGAACGCGCGGCTGAGCCCGCTCGTCTCGATAACAGCCATGTGTCCGCCTTTCAGGTCGCCGCCACTGGCTCGGATGCCGGTTCGGGGGAGTCCGCGGGTACCTGCACGGGCAGGCGCCGCGTGACGATGAGCCATGCCACGAAGAGCAGCAGGCCGATCCACCCCAGCGGGCTGACGGGCGTTCCGCCCCACGTCGCATCGAATGGGGTGAGGAAGAGGATCGAGACGCCGGCCGTGGCATTCAGTGCGCCGTGCGCCAGCGCCGGCGCCCACGGGCTGCGCGTGCGCAGATACAGCCAACTGAAGATGGTGCCCAGCAAAACGCATGCCACCACCATCATGAGCGTCCCGAGCACCGGTGCGCTTGGGTAGTTGTGCCCCTGCAGGATAACCGGCGCATGCCAGATGCCCCAGATGGTGCCGCTCAGCAGGATGGCCTTCCATTGGCCCAGCGGAAGAAGCTGCGGCAGAAGAAACCCGCGCCACCCCAGTTCCTCGCCCATGCCGAAGATCGTATTAAAGAGAGGTGCCAGGGTCAGGCTAAGGCCGATCTGGGCCGCGACGACAACCCATGCTGGAACAGGCAACCCGCCCGGCACTGAGGCGAAGCTTTGCCTGATCACACCGAAACCCAGGTCCAAGCGTGCCAGCCCGAAGAGCACGGTGAACAGGCCGGCCGCCAAGGCGAGAGCGGGCGGGAGCAGCCAAGCCCACAGATACACGCGCTTCTCGCCCAGCCGTCCGAGGTTCAAACTGCGCAGGCTCTTCTTCGCCGCATAGCGCGTGGCGATGAGCGCGCCCAGGCCCGGCCCCCACATGGCCAGCGACCAGGCGACCAGCGCGACGAGCTGCTGCGTTTCGGGCGCCGCGCCGCGGAAGGCCAGAGGCAGGACGAACAGCGGCCAGGATATGCCGAAAGCAATCAGCAAGAAGACGATGAGTGGTTTCCGGTCCAACATACGTTCTTATCCTCCATAATCTCCGGTTGCCCGGTTACGGTGCGATCTCGCCCGGCATGCTGCGCCGGCGGCGGGCGCCAGGGGTGAGCGGCCGCTTGACGACGAGGGTGAGCTTAGGCGATCCCTCGCGGTTGAGAACATTGACGGCCTCCCACCCCTGCTCGCCTAACTCATTGAGCGCCGCCTCTAGATCCTCGTCTTTGGTGCCGGTCCAGCGGCCGACGGTCAGCACACGGTACTCCCAGGCGGCGGTCTCGGCCATGGTCTACTTCTCCTCAACCGGGGTTGACCGCGCGAGCGATACCAGACCCGCCATGCCGCCCAGGTTCATCGTCTCCACGGCGCTGCTGGGCACGATCACCAGCGCGCCCTTCTCCTTAAGGCCTTCGAAGAGCATGTTCATCGCGCGCAGGTGCAGCGCGGTGGGGTTATCCTTGTAGGCGAGCGAGGCCTCGGCGAACGATGCGGCAATCTGCTTTTCCGATTCGCCAAGGATTATCCGCGCCTGCCGTTCACGCTCGGCCTGCGCCTGGCGGCTGAGCGCATCCTCCAGGTCCTGGGGGACGATGATGTCGCGAATCTCCACTGACTGCACCGTGATGCCCCACGGCGTCGTGCGCTCATCGATGATTTTCTGCAGATCGGTGTCCATGCGCGCCCGTCCCACCAGGATGTCGGCCAGGTTCATTTGGCCGATGATCTCGCGCAATGCGGTCTGCGCGGCCCAGGCGATGGCGGCCCGGTAATCCTCAACCTCAAGCGCAGCCTTCTGTGCATCCCAGGCCAGCCAGAACAGCACTGCATCCACGTCCACCGGCACGGTGTCCTTGGTGAGGGTCTTTTCTGCAGTGAAGGGTGTGACCATCACCCGGTGGTCGATCCACATCGCTGCCCTGTCAACGATCGGGATGATCCAGAAGAGGCCCGGCCCGCGCAACCCGTGAAACTTCCCGAAGCGCAGAACGATGGCCTTCTCCCACTGGTTTGCTACCTTGAGCGCGAACAGGATGTACAGGGCGATAAGCACCAGGAGGCCCGAGACCGGCAGGCCGATCCACTGCGCCACGTGCAGCGAGTCGAGCAGCGCCGCGAGGCCGACCATGACCGTCATGATCACCAGGAACAGGAAGATCGAGACCGGGTTGACGCTGCGATCGGGAACTTTGCGGTCGAACAGGGCTTGCTTGATGACACGCGAGGTAAGGCTCATTTCTCCTCCAAACATGCGGCTCGGCGCGATTACAGCGGGGAGCGTTTGCCTCCGCGGCGCGCCAGGCCATGGGCGAACGCGGCTTCGATTTCATCCGCGGTGAAGCCAAACTGCACGGCTTCCTCCAACCACACCTCGATTAGCGTATCCAGGCGCGCCCGCCTTTCGCGTTCGGATGTTGGCGGCGGTGCCTGTTCCATCACGTACGTCCCTCGTCCTTGCTGCGTTGAGATCACCCCTTCTTCGTGCAAGAGGCGATAGGCACGAGCCACCGTGTTGAAATTGATGCGCAGCTCGGAGGCCATTTCGCGCACGGTTGGCAACTGGCTGCCCGGGTCAAGTGTGCCGGCGGCGACCAGGGCTTTGACCTGTTCGAAAATCTGCACGTAGATCGGGACCCGGCTGTGAAGATCAAGACGCAAATGCATTCGCCTACTCCCGATTGAACTAATTGTGCGATTCAACTAATTGTAGCATTGAACTAATTGTATAACAGCTTCACATTCTGTCAAGTATCATTCGGATGAGCTCTGAATCGCCTGGATTCTCTGGGTTGGGTCGCAATTTCCTCTCTGGAAGAGGTCGGGTGGGCCAGCATGTGCCGGGGACGTTTCCCTCCCATTCCTGCAGGATGGGTTCAAGTTGAACCCGGTCGCTCCGAGTTGCGACTCGCGGGGCCAACTGCGCCAGCTGCCGAGAGCGGGATGCATTGGGGATGTTGCCGGGGTTGTGCGAGCCCGCGGCGCGATCAGTTGACGTGGATGTCAACCCACTTGACATTTAGAACAAATGTTCTATATAATAAGAGAAT
>JBGOXY010000034.1:0-14880 GCA_041479415.1 Anaerolineae bacterium | reverse complement strand
GCGGCCTCGGCTGCGCCGGTCGTTGCCGGCGTGGGTCATGAGACCGACGTTACCCTCGTCGATTTTGCAGCCGACCGCCGCGCACCCACGCCCTCCGCGGCTGCCGAGTTAGCCACACCCGACCGCTCTGAACTGCAGAGCGAACTGGGGGTGCTGGCGGCGCGCCTGGTGCGAGCGGGCCAGGCGGCGGTGCGCGAGAGGCGTGCTGGCCTGGGCGAGCTGGCCGCTCACTTGCGCGCGCAGTCGCCGCGTGCGCGCCTGGACAACGCCCGCCAGCGGGCGGATGAGCTTGAGCGTCGTTTGCGCGAAGCCGTACAGCGCGCCAATGAACGTCGCACGGCAGAGGTACATCGCCTGGATCAGTTGCTGCGGACGGTCAGTCCCTTCGCGGTGCTCAAGCGAGGCTACGCCTTAGTGACCCGCCAGGAGGATGAGGCGATCGTACGATCGCCTCGCCAGGCGCCGGTGGGCAGCGGGCTGCACGTCCGGCTGGCGCGCGGCGAGTTGCGCGCACGGGTCGAAGGGCACGCGCAAGGGGAGGAATGATGAGTCCACGTACTAAGAAGACCGCGCTGGGCGAGATGTCGTATGAGGCCGCGCTCGAGGAGTTGCGCACGATTGTGGATAAGCTGGAGGGCGGCACGGCTTCACTCGAAGAGTCGGTGCAGCTGTTCGAACGCGGGCAGCAATTGGCCAAGCACTGCAGCGACCTGCTGGCGGGCGCCGAAGTGCGCTTGCGCCGGCTGAGCGCCCACCCTGCGCGCGCCGCGGCCGCCCCACACGACGCCACCCAATCCACCCCCGAGTAGGACACGACGCCATGCAGGCACTCCTCTCAAATACCGTCCTGATCGCCGCACTCATCGCCTGGTCGATCGCCCAGGTGGTCAAACTCCCGCTCCACTACCTGCTCAAGCGTGAGTGGGATTGGTCGCTGCTCATGAGCGCGGGCGGCATGCCCTCCTCGCATTCCGCGCTGGTGGTCGCGGTCACTCACGCCATCGGGCTGACCCTGGGATTCAGCTCACCCCTCTATGCCTTGGCGCTGGTGCTGGCCATGATCGTGCTGTACGACGCGACCGGCGTCCGTCGGCAGGCCGGCGAACACGCGCGCGTCATCAACGCAATCGTCTCAGATCTGGTGGCGGGGCATCCACTCAAAGAGGAGCAGCTCAAGGAGCTCATCGGGCACACGCCGGGCGAAGTCATCGCCGGCGCAACGCTCGGGTTGGTCGTTGCGCAAATCACAGCCATGGTCGCGCGTTAGGCGGTCTCGAAAGCCTTGCCGCTCCTCACACACGCAGCGCGTGCCGACGGCACGCGCTCTTGCTTCCACAGAGCGAGTGTGGCGACGCCGGAGGAGGGCTAGCGGTGGATGCCGGGCTGCAGCCGGGCGAGAACAAGCCGCGGGAACGAGCGCGCTTCGGGCGCGCCGAGCGCGAGAGCAGCCAGCCAATAGACGGCCACTCCCGCCGTCACGCCCAGGGCGAGGATGAGCCAGGCGGGCGAGGCGCTCAGGATGGTCGTGACGCCCCACACGGCGGCCGACATGGGTAGGCAGGCCGCCAGGAGTCGAGCGGAGTGTTTCCACAGCGTTGGCGAGAGGGGGCCGGTGGCCTTGCCTCGTAACAGCCCAAGCAACACCGCCATCTCGAGGAAGGTGGCCAGCGTGTTCGCCAGGGCTAGGCCGCCGTGCGGCATGAGGCCGCGTGCGCTGAACAGGCGGGTGAGCCACAGGCTCAGGCCGACGTTGAGCAGCATGCCGCCGACGCTCACCGCCACCGGGGTCAGCGTGTCGTGCAGGGCGTAGTAGGCGCGCGCCAGCACCTCCAGCGTGGAATGGGCGAGCAGCCCCGCCGCGTAGAAGAGCAGTGCCCAGGTAACCATGCGCGTCGAGGCGTCGGTGAAGCTGCCGCGCTCGAAAATCACTTGCACCAGGGGCTCGCGTAACAGGATCAGCCCGATGGAGGCCGGCAGGGCCAGAAACATCACGCCGCGCAACATCGTGCTCAATGTCTCGCGCAGCTCGTTCACCTTGCCCAGGCTGGCTTGCTCGGAAAACGTCGGCAGCGCCGCGATAGCGCTGGCCTGGGCGATGGCGATCTCGGGCATCAGCATCAGGCTGAACCCCCAGGTCAGCGCGGCCAGGCTGCCCTCCGGCTGACCCGAGGCGATAATGGTGTTCACCAGGAAGTTGAGTTGCACGGCGCCCTGGCCCACCAGGCGCGGAGCCATCAGCCGGCCCACCTCGCGCACGGCTGCCTCGCGCCAACCCAGCCGCGGCTTGAGCGCGAGGCGCACACGGGCCAGCGAGGGAAGCTGGACCAGCAAGTGCAACGCCGCGCCGGCCACTGCCCCCCAGGCCAGGCCGTAGATACCCATCCGCGGGACGAGCACTTCCACCCCCAGGATCATTCCGAGCGGGTAGAACATGGGGGCAAGGGCCGAGATGAAGAAGCGCTGGTGGGCGTTCAGCACAGCCATGACCAGCCCGCTCAGCGCAAAGAGGGTGGGCGAAAGGAGCAAGATGCGCAGCAGATCGACCGTCAGCGCGCGCTGCGGTGCCGATTGGAAGTAGGGGGCGATCAGGTGATCAACCAGTGGCCCGGCCAATAATGCCGCCAGCGCACTGGTCAGGAGCAGTAGCGCCGAGACCCACGTGGCGAGGGCGCCGGCCAGGCGGCCGGCACCCGCCCGGTCGTTGCGGGTGAGGAAGCCGGTGTAGGTCGGGATGAATGCCGATGCCAGAGCCCCGCCGGCCATCAGGTTGAAGAGCAGTTCGGGCAGCCGGTTAGCGGCCAAGAAGGCATCCAGATCGGCGCCGGTGCCAAAGGCGCGGGCCACGAGGATCTGGCGTGCCAGCCCGACCAGCGTGGAGAGAACCAGCCCGGGCATAACCACAGCCGCGGCCCGGACGATGCGATGCGAGGCGGAAGGCTCGGACACGGGTTTGGATTATAGCAGAGCGAATCGCTTCGGCACCCTGCCGGGCAGGGCTGGGGGGTGCACCGGCAACAGCGCGCGACGCGATAGAATCACGAGAGCCGGGGACGCCGACCCCGGCTCTCCAAAAGGAGGAGAAGAAGAGAGTATCGCCCTTCTCAGAGCACCTTATCACGGCGGTGCCGGTGCAACTTGTCTGGAAGACAATGCTTCCCCTACGATTGCCCTACGCCGCTTCGATTTCTCGTTACTTGGGCACCTTAGGCGCCCTTCCAGGCCGACCGGACGTCGTCGTGGGCGAACCGCGGGCGTCTCGGCATGGCACAAACATCAGGTTGGGGGGATGACGCAATGGCCGCTCCCGTACACGTGTTGATCACCGAACCATTCGGCAAGGAGTTGGTGCAGCGAGTTGAGCAAATCTCGGAACGCCTGGCCGTCCATGTGCATCCCGCGCGCAAAGCCGATGAGATCCCCGGCCCGATCTTGTCTCAGGTCGAGGTCCTGTACACCTCTCGGGCTGTGCCCGAGCCTGGCAGCGCGCCAAACCTAAAGTGGGTTCAGCTCCACATGGCGGGCGTCGACCGGGTAGCCGGCCACCCGCTGCTGCACGCCGGGGTGAAGCTCACCACGCTTTCGGGCGCCGCCGCGCCCCAAATGGCCGAGTATGTACTGATGGCAATGCTGGCTCTAGGCCACCGCCTGCCACTGATCCTTGAGCACCAGGCTCGCGGGGAGTGGCCGCGCGACCGCTGGGAGCGCTTCTCTCCCTTCGAGTTGCGCGGTGCCACCGTCGGCCTGATCGGCTACGGCAGCATTGGCCGCGAAGTGGCGCGGGTCTGCCAGGCTCTCGGTGCGCGCGTCCTGGCTGTCAAGCGCGACGCGATGCGCCCGGCGGACGATGGTTATGCCCCTGAGGGGCTGGGCGACCCGAGCGGCGAGCGTGTGGCGCGCTTGTATCCGCCACAGGCTGTGAAGCGAATGGTGGCCGAGTGCGATTATGTCGTCGTATGCGCCCCACTGACCGACGAGACGCGCGGATGGATCGGAGCCGAGGTGATCTCCGCCTGCAAGCGGGGTGCCTTTCTAATCGACGTGTCGCGCGGGGGGATCGTTGTGAGTGAAGCCGTCATCGCGGCCCTGCGTGAGGGTCACCTGCAAGGGGCGGCGCTGGATGTGTTTGAAACCGAACCGTTGGACGCCGAGAACCCGCTGTGGCAGGCTCCCAACCTCATCCTCTCACCGCACATCGCCGGCAATTCGCCGCACTACGACGCGCGCGCTGTGGACCTATTCGCCGAGAATCTCAAACGCTATTTGGCCGGGCAGCCGCTGCTCAACCGGGTCGACCTGCCGAGCGGCTACTGAGACGCCCCACTGAGGAACGTGAGCATGCCCATACAGGGTGTGATCTTCGACTTGGGATGGACCCTCATCCGCTACACGGGAAACGTGCCGTCCACCCGCCGTGCAGGGCGCCAGGCCCTGGTGGACTCGCTCGTCCGGGAGAGGGTGGTGGTGGAGCCGGCCGCCTTCCTGGCGCGCTTCGGGGAGAGGCTGGAGGACTACGAGCGCCAACGTCAGGCCGACTTCCTCGAGTTCACGATGGCCTGGGTGGTGGCCGAGACTCTCAAGGACTTGGGTTTGCATCCCGCCACGGCAACGCAGATCAACCATTCGGTTCGCGAACTGTATGCGGTCATCGAGCGGCATTGGCAGGCTCGCCCCGAAGCCGGCGCCGTGCTGGATGAGCTGGCCCAATCCGGTTTGCGCATGGCCATGTTTTCCAATGCGGCCGATGAGGGTGACGTCCGGCGGCTGATAACCCAGTGCGGCTTCGACGGCCGCTTCGACCCGATCCTGATCTCAGCCGCGATGGGCATCCGCAAGCCCAACCCTCGCGGATTCGAACTCCTCCTTGCCAACTGGGGCATCTCCCCCAGCGCGGCGGTCATGGTCGGCGACACGCTGGGCGCGGATATCCTTGGCGCGCAGAACGCAGGCGTGCACAACATCTGGCTCGATACCGGCGTGGACACACCCGGCAATCTTGCCCACCGCGATACCATCCAGCCCGAATTCACGGCCGGCAGCCTGGGAGAGGTTCCGGCCATCATTCGGGCCATCCCCTGATCCGCAATTCACCCTGCCGCTGCCGTCTGCTTGGGGTAAAATGAAATAAGCAAGGGGGTCGCTATGTGGCGACTATTCTGGCTTTATGCGATCGATGTTCTTCTCGCGGCCGTCTACGCGCTGCTGTGGGTGGTCGTGCGCATGCGCCGCAATCGGCGCCCTCATCGGCCGCTTTAGTCACAGCTCGCGCACCCCACCGGCGCAAATCCACGTCTGAGCCCATGCGATGACTCTTTTTGACCTCCCCCGGCCCGCGGCAAAGGACGGGGAACCTCTCGCCGCGCGCATGCGCCCGGCCAAGCTGGACGACTTCGTCGGTCAGCAGGCCATCCTCGGGCCAGGGCGGTTACTGCGGCGAGCCATCGAAGCGGACCGCCTCTTCTCCTCGATCATCCTGTGGGGCCCGCCCGGCAGCGGCAAGACGACCTTGGCGCGCATCATCGCCGGGCAAACGCGCAGTGCATTCGAGAGCCTGAGTGCCGTGTTGGCCGGTCTGCCGGAGCTGCGGCAGGTGATCCTTCGCGCGCGCGAGCGGCAGCGCAGCCTGCGCCAACGCACGATCCTCTTTGTGGATGAAGTCCACCGCTGGAACAAGGCACAGCAGGATGCATTGCTGCCGCTGGTGGAGGACGGCACCTTCGTCTTCATCGGCGCGACAACCGAGAACCCCTTCTTTGAGGTGATCGGCCCACTGGTCTCACGCTCACGCATCTTCGAGCTGCACGCCCTGTCGGAGGGGGACATCTTGCTTCTTGTGCAGCGTGCCCTGGCCGATCGCGAGCATGGCTACGGCGGACGGTCGATCGAGGCGGAGGCGGCTGCCTTGCAGCACCTGGCGCGGCTGGCCGGGGGCGATGCGCGCAACGCGCTGAATGCGCTTGAACTGGCTGTCGAATCCACGCCGCCCGATGCGAAGGGCACGGTGCACATCGACCTGACCGTCGCCCAGGAATCGATCCAGCGCCGGGCGCTGCTGTACGATCGCGACGGGGATGCTCATTACGATACGATCAGCGCCTTCATCAAATCGGTCCGCGGGGGTGACCCGGACGCGGCACTCTACTGGCTGGCGCGCATGCTTCACGCGGGCGAGGATCCGCGCTTCATCTTGCGCAGGTTGGTGATCCTGGCAGGCGAGGATATCGGGCTGGCCGACCCGCAGGGGCTGGTGGTGGCGGTGGCGGCGGCTCAGGCCTTCGACTACATCGGACTTCCAGAAGGGATCTATCCGATCGTCGAAGCCACGTTGTACCTGACGACGGCGCCCAAATCGAACAGCGCGGGCGCGTTCTTCGCCGCACGGGAGACACTTCAGGCCCAGGGCGTCACCGACGTTCCGCGCCATCTGCAAGACAGTTCGCGAGATGCCCAGGCGCTCGGTCACGGCCGGGGCTACCTCTACCCGCATAACCACGCCGGCCATCACGTCGGCCAGCAGTACTTGCCGACGGCACTGCTCGGGCGCCGATTCTATGAACCCTCGCCCGAAGGCTACGAGGCCGGCATTCGCGAACGGCTGGAAAGATGGCGGGCGGCGCAGGCGAAAGCCTTGGACGAAAACCTGCCACCGGCGGCATCTAGCACCTCGAAGACCGAATCGAAATGAGGATGAGCCGTGAGCGCTTCGAGGAGCTCGTGGTCCAGGAGGAGCAGGACCTCATTGCGCGCATGCCGCGAGGGCTCAAACAAGACGCGCAGGACTTGCTGATTGAAATCGCCGACCGACCCTCCGCGGATGAGATGAAGGAATTCGACCTCGAGCCGGGGGAAACGCTGTATGGTGCCTACCTGGGGGTGCCCCTGGTCGAACGACGCGCCGACGATGTGCTCCTCGCACCTTCCCGCATCTGGCTGTTCCACGAGCCGTTAACCTCTTCCGGGCGGACCGAGATTGAGGTGCGGCGCCAGATCAGGCGGACTCTGGTCCATGAAGTGGCGCACCATTTCGGCATGAGCGAACAGGAGCTCGAACAGCGCGGTCAGGGGTAGCTCTCGATGGGCGGGAGAGCAGGGGCAGGTCCCTGTTCGTTCCGCCTTCAACCTGCAGTGCAACGTGCGCCACCGCGCACCGACCCGATCCAGGGAGGCATGCAAACCCCATGGCATCACCCTCAACCGGTTTTCCCCGCGATTTCTTCTGGGGCTGCGCGACATCGGCGTATCAAATCGAGGGCGCCGTCGCGGAAGATGGCCGCGCGCCTTCGATCTGGGACACCTTTGCCCACCTCCCCGGGAGGATTGTCGGCAACGACAACGCAGACGTGGCCGCTGACCACTATCACCGCTGGCAGGAAGACCTGGACCTGTTGCAGGCCATGGGCGCCAACGCCTACCGCTTCTCGGTCTCCTGGCCGAGGGTGGTGCCTCAGGGTAAAGGAAAGATCAACGCGGCCGGACTGGGTTTCTATGATCGGCTGGTGGACGGACTCTTGGCACGCGGCATAACGCCCTTCGTCAACCTATTCCATTGGGACTTGCCCCAGGCCGTGCAGGAGCGCGGCGGATGGCCGGCGCGGTCCACCGTTGAGGAATTCGAAGAGTACGCGCGGGCCGTTGCCCATCGTCTGGGCGACCGGGTCACGTGGTGGATAACCCACAACGAGCCCTTCTTCTCAGGGGTGGGGGGGTATTTTCTGGGCAACTTCGCACCGGGTATTGTGGACCCGGTGGCCGCCTTGCGTGCGTCGCATCACCTGTTGCTTTCCCATGCGCGCGCGGCCCGCGCCATCCGCAGCGAGGTGCGCGGCGAGGCCAAGGTCGGGTTGGCACTCAGTCTGAGCGCCGTGCACCCGGCCTCCTCGAGTGAGGCGGACGTGCAGGCGGCCAATCGATTTGATGCCTTCACGAATCGCTGGTTCCTCGACCCGGTCATGCGCGGCGAATACCCCGCGGAATTGGCCCAACGCTTCGCGCCGCTCCGAACGCCCATCCAGTCCGGCGACATGCAGGAGATACACCAGCCGCTCGATTTCCTCGGCGTGAACTACTACAGCCGGGCCGTCGTCCGGTATGACGAGTCGACTCCCTTCCTCGAGGCGGCTCAGGTCAAACCTGAACAAGGTGAGTTCTCCCTTATGTGGGAAGTCTATCCGCCCGGGTTGTTCGAATTATTGGATCGATTGTGGAGGGAGTACCATCCGCCACTCCTTCTGGTCACTGAGAACGGCATGCCCCTGGCGGATGTGCCCGATGCCCGCGGCCACGTGGAGGATGCAGAGCGCATCTCGTACCTGTCGCGCCATCTGGCCGAGGTGCAGCGCGCGATGGCCCGTGGCATCCGCGTCGGGGGTTACTTCGTCTGGTCGCTAATGGACAATTTCGAATGGGCCCTCGGGTACAGCATGCGCTTTGGATTAGTGTATGTGGATTTCGCCAGCCAGAAGAGAATCCCCAAGGCCAGCGCGGAATGGTTCCGCGGGGTCATCCAACACGGGCTGCCGGAAGGTGGCTCGTGACCACCATCCTTCTCGTTCGCCATGGGGAAACTGACTTTGTCGGGCGGCGCCTTTCGGGGTGGGCGCGTGGCGTGCACCTCAATGCGCGCGGCCGGGAGCAGGCCGGGGAGGTGGCCAAGGCGCTGGGCGGTTTGCCTCTGCGTGCCATTTATAGCTCCCCGCTCGAGCGGGCCCTCGAAACCGCCAAACCGTTGGCCCAGCATCTGGGGTGTCCTGTCCTTCGCCGCCGCGAGTTCATTGAGGTCAACTACGGCGACTACACCGGCCGGACATTCGCTTCGCTGCGACGCCTTGCTCTATGGAAGGAGGTGCATCGCCACCCTGCGCGGGTGCGCTTCCCGGGCGGCGAAACGTTCATCGAAGTCCAGCAGCGTGTAGCGCGCGCGCTGGAGAGATTGTGCGAAGATCACCCGCGCCAAATGGTCGCGGCCTTCGCCCATGGTGACGTCATCCGTCTTGGGCTGGCTTATTCGCTGGGTATTCCGCTGGATCTCTTCCAGCGGCTGACGGTGTCGCCCGCCTCGATCAGCGCACTTGAGTTCGGGCCACGCGGCACACGCCTGATCGCCCTCAATCACACCGCCGGATCGCCGCTACCGGCCGTTCTCATCGCGCCTCGCATGTACTGATGCAAATACGCATCGCGCGGATGTTATACTTCCGCCATTCGATTGCAGGGCATCGGCCTGTCCTTCAGCGGTGAGGCCCAGCCCTTCTTGGTGAGGACCATGCCCGGCCTGCGCATCGACCTCAACCCGGTCACTCATATCACTCTGGGCGCGATCGGCGAGCCCGGCCAGCGCGTCTTCTACTTGCAGGCGCGCAGCGCCGATCGCTTGCTGACGCTGCTCGTTGAGAAACAACAGGTGGAGATGCTCGGGGTCAGCATCGAGCAGTTCCTCCAGGAATTGGCGCGCCGCTTTCCCGCCCTGAGCGAAGCCTCTTGGCGCTACGAGGAATCCGAGATGGCCCTGCAGGAGCCGTTGGAAGCGGCCTTCCGGGTTGGCAACATGGGGCTGGGCTACGATGAAAACGCCGACGTGATGCTGCTCGTGCTGCGCGAGCAGGGGGAGCAAGATCAAGAAGAAGCCTCGTCGGAAGAGGTCTCAGTGGCTCGACTGTTTGCCACGCGCGACCAAATGCGCCGCCTGGGGCGTTGGGGCCACGAACTGGCCCAACGCGGGCGGCCGATTTGCGGCAACTGCGGTCAGCCGATCGACCCCTCCGGCCACTTCTGCCCGCGACGGAATGGCCACAAGCACTGACGCGGGCCTCAACGCGTCTCAACCCCCTCAACCTTCTCAGCCGGCTGGCGAGTTGGAGGCCTTGACCCGCGGCACGATCACCGTGCGCGGGTTGTTTGAGTTCGGGTCCAATTACACTTTCCTGTGTGAGGTGCACTCGCCCGGGGCGGATACACCGCTGCGCGCGGTCTATAAGCCCGCCCAGGGAGAACAACCGCTGTGGGATTTTGAATCCGGGAGCCTGTCACGCCGCGAAGTCGCGGCCTACCGGGTGAGCCTGGCTCTGGGCTGGGATTTCATCCCGCCAACCGTGCTGCGCCTGGATGGGCCCTATGGCGAAGGATCGCTGCAGGCCTACCGGGATCTCGACCTCGAACAGGACTACTTCAGTTTGCGGGAGACTGCGGCCGAGGACCTACGCCGAGTCGCAGCATTCGACGCTTTGGTGAACAACGCGGACCGAAAGGCTGGGCACCTGGCCCGCGACCGTGAGGGCCATCTGTGGCTCATCGACCACGGGTTGTGTTTCCACGCGGAACCGAAGTTGCGCACCGTCATCTGGGATTTCGCCGGTGAGGAGATACCTCCGGGGCTGGTTACCGACATACAGCAGCTCGGCGCACGGCTCAGGGGCGATGCCCTGCTGCGCCAGGACCTCAGCGAGTTGCTGACCCCGCAGGAAGTGGCTGCCCTCGGTCGGCGTGTACGCAGCCTTGTGCGCCAGCCCCGCTTCCCTGTGCCAGGGCCCGGGCGAAGTGTGCCCTGGCCGATTTGGGTATAGGGGGATTTGACGCACGCGAAGTGATGCGAGGGAAACCCGAGATCGTCGCCCGCTGAGCCACGGTCTGATCTTGGCCCGCGCTCACGGTCAGCTGGGCGAGCGACGCTGGCCGCAGGGCATGCCCCGCATGCCGACTCGCAGGAGCGGCCTCACCCCCCGCCGAGAGGTGCCCTAGCCCCAACGCCAGAGCAGCAGCCCCCCCACGAATCGCAATCCTGCCGCCAGCAGAACCGCCAACCGGACTCCAGTCCATTCGGCAATGATGGAGCTGGCCAACGGGCCAGCCAAAACACCGATGTTGAGGGCCAGGTTGTGGAAAGCCATGGCAGTGGGCAGGTCGTCTGCTGGCGCGCGTTCCATGAGGCGGCTCACCAGTCCGCCGCTGAGCAACGCGAGGGCGATCCCGCCGGCAGCGGAGGCAATGAGAAAGGGGGCAACTCCCTGGCCATAGGAAAGAATCAAGGGGTAGAGACTGTAGAGCAACGCGCCCGCTACGAGCACACGGTGGTAGCCATGCCGACGAGTGAGTCGAGCGAACATCACCGAGGCCAGAAGCATGAACAAGTAGAAGAGCGTGCTGCCCAGGCTGATCAATCCATCGCTGAGCTGCAGCTCGCGCACCCACAGAATCGGGAAGAGCGGCGCCGGGAAGTACTGCACGGTATAGAAGGCGAGGTAGGCGAACAACAGCGGGCCGAATGACGTCTTGAGAATCGAAAAACGCAGCAAGGTTTCGCCGCGCGCCCGTACCAAGAATCGCAACGCCCCTCCCGTGCGGAGAGCATCCCCGAAACGCAAGGATCCGGGGCGCGCTTCGTCGAGCAGCGGCTGGGCCACGCGCGGCGGCAGCGGACGGCGGCCTTCCGGCCTCACGCGCCCGAGGAAATAGGTACTCACCCCGCCGCCCACTGCGCCTAGGGCGAAGACCACCCCATAGTTGGATGGGAAGGTCAGCCGGTCGAGTATCTGGCCGGAGAGCAAGGCTGCCGCCGCGGTGACCAACGCCATGATCGCGTTCCGCCGTCCAACGACATGGCCGCGCCATTCCGGTGGCACCACATCTGCGAACATGGCGTTGAAGGCAATCGCGATGATCGTTCCGGGGATCGAGTAGACAAGCACCATTGCGATCGTGGCCCATACCTGGAAGGCCCGGGGCAGGGCCCATGGCAGCACGACCAGAGGCAGCAGGAACAAGCGGTTCCACACTGCGGTGACAAAGGTGGCGCGGGTGACCGACCGGCGCTCGAGCCAACGCGCGCCGGGCAGGGACAGCCCGAGGTTGACCAAGCCTGGGACCGCGGTCAGCATGGCCAGTTGGTAGGCGCTGGCCCCCAGCCGGGTGGCATAAACGCTGAGGAAGGCGAGTGTGCTTCCGGCCAGGATGCCGTAGCCGAAAACATCGCCGTAGAGCGCATGGAAATCGGCGCGTTGCTGAGGAGTGGGAGGCGAAAGAGGCGATGCAGTCATGGACGGAAGCTACTGGTATCGCGAGAGGGCGCGCCGAAATTGCCCGAGGTAGCTCGCGCCGAACAGCAGCAGGTGATTAAGCAGATGATACAGGTTGTAAAGATCCAGCCTGTCTCGCCAGCCGGGCAGGAGGCCGCGCCTGGCAGCGTAGTCCTCGAATACTTGCGCCTCGAACCCGCCAAAAAGATGCATCATGCCCAGCTCAGCCTCGCCCCAGCCATAGTGTGCCGCCGGATCGATGAGCACCGGCTCGCCCTGCGTCCCGGTTATCAGATTGCCTGCCCACAAATCGCCGTGTATCAGGCTGGCAGGTTGCGAGGGGACAATGCCGGGCAAACGACGGCATACGCTTTCGATGCCCTGCATGTCGTCTGCGCCGATCAGGCCTCGATCGGCCGCCTGGCGCCCCAGCGGCAGCAGGCGACAATCCGCGAAAAACTGGAATCCATCCGCCGTGGGCGGATTGCATTGCGGTGTGCTGCCGATGTAGTTGTCGGAATTGAAGCCGAATGCCGCCGCGGTCTTGTGGTGGAGCGCAGCCAACTGTTCCGCGAGCAACGCCGAAAACCCCTCTCGGGCGGGTGCGCTTTGGATGAATTCGAGAACAATCCATCCCGATCCGACTCCCAGCACGTTTGGCACGCGCGGCCCGCCCGACGCTGTCCGCAAAGCGGCCAGGCCCTCCGCCTCGCAGCAAAAGAGGTCGGAGGGGGCGTCGGGGTTGAATTTGACCAGCGCCGGAGGGCCGTGCTGGGTTTCGAGGCGCAACGCGTGGTTAATGCAACCGCCACCCAGCGCGCTCAGGCCGCGCACCGCGCCCCAGCCCTGGGTCTCGATGAATTCGGCGACAGCCGGCGGCAATGTCATGTTGTCGAAAGCGTATCGAGCAGGCGGCGCGTTGTGCGGTCGAGCATCTGAAACACCTCTTCGAAGGCCTGCTCCCCTCCGTCGTAAGGATCCGGCACATCGGGCGAGTCAACGGCCTGCGGGTCGAACTCGCCCATCAGACGCACCTTGCCGCGATCCTTCTCGTCGCGGGCCATCCATGTCAGGTGCGAACGATTCTCACGATCCATGGCCAGGATCACGTCGAAGCGGTCGAAATCGGCGACGCGAAACTGACGCGCCCGCCCGTCGAGCAGCACGCCGTGCCGGGCTGCGGTGCGCCGCATGCGCGGGTCGGGCGGCTCGCCCACCTCCCAATTGGAGGTGCCGGCTGAGTCGATTTCGAACTCGGACGAGCGGCTTGCCTGGCGGGCGTGATGCCTGAACAGCGCCTCGGCCATCGGGCTGCGGCAGATGTTGCCCAGGCACACGAACAATACGCGTCGGAGGGTCACTTCAGATCCATTTTGAATCTCAGGATTATACCTTTCGGCATCCCGCGCTTGATGGTCGCGCCGTGCCGCTCCAGGCTCAGAAGTTACGGCCTGAGCTGAACGAGAGATGTAGCCGGCCCGCGAACGCAGGCGAGGGCCATTCGGCGCGTGTCCATGCCGCAGGCGTGTGCTACACTGCCTGCGAGCAAGCGCTCAGACTCGCCGCTCCATCCACGCCTGCGTTGCTCGGAGCCTGCCATGCCCAATTTCAAGTATCTCTCCCCCGAGTGGGCCGCCGAAGCGCTGCGTCGGTTGCGCGCAGAGCTTTCGCCGGAGAAGATGAAACACCTCACCTCGTCCATGATGACCGTCTACACCCATTGCCCCGACGGCAAGACGCGCGCTGTGTACTACGGCCTCAAAGAGGGGGCCTTTGCTCAGTTGACTGTCGTCGAGGGAGAGCCGCCAGAGGCCGAGTTCGTCATCAAGGGCGAATACGCCACCTTCGCTCAAATCTCGCGCGCTGAACTCAAGTCGCGCAAAGCCCTGATGTCGGGCAAGCTCGAGCTCAAGGGGAATCTCGTCAAGGCCCTCAGTTTGGCGGTGATCGTGGATCGCCTGAACGAGGTTCTGGCAACCATCCCGACCGATTACTAACATCCCCCGGCGCGGGTGCGGGCCGATCCGTGGGCAGCCACGGGTGGCCAGCCCATTCATCGATCACGGTTGTTGAGGAGCACACCACCATGGCGACCGATCCTTACTTCATTGACCACCCGGCGCGCGTGCGTGCCATTCAGCGCGAGATGACCCGTCAGGGGGTTGACGTCTATCTGGGCTCGCGCTTGCGGACCATCTCATGGGTCGCGGATGCGTTCTTTCCGTGGCGCACCTACATGGTCATCCCCCGCGAGGGCCTGCCAACGGTCTTCACATTCGTCATTGATGCCGCACGCGCGGCGGATGACTCGTGGCTGGGCGCCGAGCACGTGCTGGGTTATGGCCCGATGGGCGGGCAGGACAGATCACGCTACTGGCGAACGAAATCCATCGCTCCCTGCCGGGAGGCAAGGGGGTCATCGGCATTGAGAGCGGCATGGGAACCTATCTGCCGGAAGGGCACATCACTCACCACGAGTATGAAGCGCTGCAGGCGGCCTTTCCCGAGGCGGAATTGCGCAATTCGATCGGCATCATCGACGAGCTCTCGCGCGTCAAGGATGCCGGTACGTTGAACCGATTCCGCGAAGCCTCGCGTCTGGTGGACGTCGGCCAGGCAGCAGTTCTGGATGCCATTCGCGACGGAGGCTATCAAGGTAAGAGTGAGACGGAAATCGCCGGCATCGCCATTCATGCCATGCGCAAAGCCGGCAGCGAATGGGATTGGACCTTTACCGGTGGGCAAGAGATCGCCTCCGGCCACCGCACCGGTTATGCGGCCGGGGCCTGCACCCCGGCCTCGCGACGCGTGCTGCAGGCCGGCGAGCCCCTCATGGTGGATTTGCACGCGATGTATCGCCTGGGTCTCGGCGATC
>JBGOXY010000033.1:0-14996 GCA_041479415.1 Anaerolineae bacterium | reverse complement strand
CGGCGATATTTACGCCGCCATGCCGGCCATCACGGGCAAGCTGGAACTGGAGTACGAAGGCGAGGTCAAGGGAGCGGACAACGTGGGGCGCGAACTGATCCGCACCGCCATCGCCAACACCTACGACCAGTATTTCCACGGCGCCAACATGCAGCCGATCGTGGAGTGGTTCGATCTCGGCGGGAACATCAAGATCCAGGACGGAACGCCGGCAGTCAAGGTGCTGGAAGGATACCGTCTGGACCTGGCGTTTGATGACGGGGTCCGCGGCATGGTTGACCTGTCGGACCTTGTCGGCAAAGGGGTCTTCTCTTCCTGGAGCGACTACGAGGCCTTCCGGCAGGTCCGCAGCAGCTTGCTGCAGCACTTTCTCACGCGCTTGTTCGTACGTGGCGCGCGTTTGGTCCTGCCGCTCGCGATTCCAGACGTCAAGTTGCTTCGCCAGGTCGAGCGCCTGATCCATCTCATCGGTCAGCAGCAGATCGAGGGCCGCCCGCGCGGTCTCCAGTCGGCCGGCCGCATTAAGCCGCGGGCCAAGTGTGAAACCAATCGTGTGGCCCCGCACCGAGCCGGAGCTGACCTTGGCCGTTTCCGCCAGGGCCCGCAGCCCGGGGTTGTGGGGCCCCCCTGCGTTCATCCGCGCAAGCCCGCGCCCCACAAGGCTGCGATTCTCGCCGGTCAGCGGCGCCAAGTCCGCCACGGTGCCCACCGCAACGAGTTCCAGAGCGTCCTCGAGTGCGGATTGCTGCCCGGCCGGCGCGGGCAGCACACGACCCAGTGCTTCGGCCAGCTTGTAGGCCAGACCCACACCGGCCAGGTTCTTCTCCAGATTATCGTCGCCACGCTGCTTGGGGTTGATCACTGCCACCGCCGCAGGCACCTCGCCTAGGGGCTGATGGTGATCGGTGATGACCAGGTCAATGCCGGCGTGCTGACAGACGGCGGCCTCCTCAAATGACCGCACTCCGCAATCGACGGTGACTATCAGACGCGCGCCCTCGGCCGCCAGCTGGCGAATAGCTGCCACATTAAGGCCATAGCCCTCTTCGAACCGGCTGGGGATGTAACCGCGCACGTGCGCGCCGAAGCGTGTCAGATGCCGCACCAAGAGCGCTGTGGCGGTGACGCCGTCCGCGTCGTAGTCGCCGTACACAACAATTGGCTCGCCGGCCGCCACGGCCCGAGCCAAGCGCTGGGCCGCCTCCGGCATGCCTTTGAGCGCCCACGGATCCGCGACCGAGGACGCGTTTCCGCCAAGGAACGTGACGGCAGCAACGTCGCTGAGGATTCCGCGCGCTCGGAGCACGCGTGCCAGCACGGGATGGACCCCCAGCATGACGAGCGAGGCATCCGCTTCGCTCGATGCAGCAAGAAGCCACCGCTTGCGCGGGAACCGTGCGCGCTCGGCCGCCCCCGTCATGGCTTCAGCCTGTCAGCGTTCCACGCACCCAGTCGCCGACGAGCCAGTAGCGGAAGTCACGGCCGTTCGAACACTGAATACCACCGATGATCCCGTAGACCAGTGCCCCGAGCGGCAGAAGGCTTAGCGCACAGGCGAAGGGCATGCACAACAAACCAATGAGCACCGCGCTCAAGATACCGCTGATGGTCCAGGCCACGGCGATCAGCGCCCCGCCGCCGACCCACCAAATGAGTTGGAATACGAAGGACTGCATCGCATGGTAGGCGACGTAGCGCGAGCGTTCTTTGTAGACCAGGTAGATCACGAGCGCGGCCACCGGCCCGAGCAGGCCGGTGAACAAGTTGGCAATGATGCTGAGATGCGCCAGCATCGCCCATGTCCGCTCGTCCGCCGGTGAGAGCGGCAATGCGGCCGCCCTGGGGGTCGTGCCAGCAGGTTCTTGTCCAGGAGCTGAAGTCATAGTGCCTCCCGATTCGACGCGACGCGAGGTGGAGGGAGTATAGCCCGCGCGCCGCGATCGCGCCAAAGGGGAATGCAACAAGCCCGCCGATGGCGGGCCTGTTGAGGTGACGACAAAGTTGCAGTCCGAACGAACTACGCCCAGCCTTGGTTCTTGACGAAGTTGGTGATGACCGGGATGTTCACCATATTGCCCTGGTAGGCTTTGTAGGCCCAGTACAACTGCGCGATCAGGCCCAGCGGCCAAATGCACAGACCGATCAGGAAGAAGCTGGTGATCGTAACGATGATGTAGAAAACGACGCCCCAGGCCAGCGCTTGCGCATTGTGCGCACGGATGAAGGGCCGGGACTTCTTGTCTGCCATCAAGAGCAGGATGACAGGGATGAGCGGCGTGAAGACGTAGGCCAGCGCTGTCCAGAGTTTGTCATCGCTGCTGACGTCCATTCCTGGCTGAGCGGTCATCAATTCCTCCTTGGAGAAGTGGGTGCACCCGTCCCCCGGGTACACAGATGCGGCATTATATCGGTTGCGGGGCGACACTGCAACCCTAAGGAAAAACACCGCAGCGTGGCCGCCGTTGCGCCATGCTAGAATCGCTCCATGCGCGTCGTGTTCATGGGATCACCTGATTTCGCCGTGCCTTCGCTGCGTTGGGTGTCCTCAGCCTACGAGGTTGTGGGAGTCGTCACACAGCCGGACCGGCCGGCTGGCCGGGGCCGTCGGCTGGTCCCCCCGCCGATCAAGCGGGCAGCGGTCGAACTGGGTTTAGATATTCTCCAGCCCCAGCGCCTGCGCGAGCCGGCGGCCACGGACGCGGTCCGTTCCTGGCGGCCTGAGCTCATCGTCGTCGCCGCCTTCGGGCAGATTCTGCGCCCAGAGATCCTGCAACTCCCTTCGCGCGGGTGCGTAAACCTCCATGCTTCGCTGTTGCCTCGCCATCGTGGGGCCGCTCCTATACCTGCGGCAATCCTCGCCGGCGACAGCGAAACTGGCATAACGCTCATGCGAATGGATGAGGGCTTAGACACAGGGCCCATTCTCGCCCAAGAGAGGCTGGCCATATCCCCCGAGGAGACGGCCCTTTCGTTAGGCGGGAAGCTGTCGGAACTCGCCAAACAGACGGCAGAACGTCACCTGCCGGAGTACCTGGCCGGAAAGCTTCCCCCGTCTCCGCAGGATGAAGCCCTGGCCACGTACGCACCCATGCTGCGCAAGCCCGACAGCCGGATGGATTTTGCCCAACCCGCGGAGGCATTGGCTCAGCGCGTGCGGGCCTATTACCCGTGGCCCGGAACACACTTTCTCTGGAAGCGTGTGCCGCTAAAAATCATCCGAGCCCGCGCGCTGCGCCAGGCGAACAGCGCCGCGGGGCCCGTTGGCCGCGTCGTCCGCCAAGGTACGGGCGCTGCTGTAGTATGCGGCGCTGGGGAACTGCAGTTGCTTGAGGTTCAGCCCCCGGGCAAGAAGCCGATGACCATTGAAGCTTTCTTGAACGGGTCGCCCGACTTTCTTGACGCGGTGCTCGATTAGGTTTTCGCGGCGACGGCCGCACCCCACTACGGATTGTGAGGCAGGCATGGACCAGCGCGTCTATCACGGCCCGATCTCCCCAGAACTCCTGGCCCGCGCTCTGATCGCCGAATTCGCGCAGGGCAACATGCAAGCGCAGGCCATGGGCGACTCCGAACGCATGATCGTACAAATCGCAACGCGCCAGATGCGGGCCTCCGGCGGCCAGACCGCGATGAGCGTCCATTTGGAGAAGATCGAAGACGGGGTGCTGGTCAAGACAGGCCAACAGGAGTGGCTCGGTGTCGCCGCCAGCCTGGGGGTGAGTGCCCTGTTCGGCCTGCGCAGCCCACTCAATTTGCTCGGACGGTTGGACGACATCGCCCAAGACATCGCCTCCCTCCAGCTCCAAGAGCGTGTGTGGGACGTCTTGGCGCGCGCGGCCGAAGCCGTGGGCGCCGGGCACGACATCTCGGAGCGCCTGCGCCGCATTCAGTGCGCGTATTGCGGGGTGGCCGTGCCGGTGGGCGAAGCGTCGTGCCCGGCGTGCGGCGCACCGCTGGGGGGCGTTCAGCCGCGCGCCTGCCCGCGCTGCGGGCATATCGTGGCCGCCGATGTGCGCACCTGCCCCAACTGCCAGGCCGTGCTCGCCCCTTGACCGGCCAGCCCATTTGCATATAATCGTAGTTGCAAAGAGTCGCAACTACGATGTCGTGCCACCTGCCGCTTCTCGCAGCTCTGCATGCGCAAGGCCTCCGGCGCACCCCCCAGCGCACCGTCATTATTGAGCAGCTATGCCACAACCGCGGCCACCTGACCGCGGAGCGCATCTTCCGGCTGGCCAGCCGCCATCTTCCCGAACTCAACATTGCCACCGTTTACCGCACCCTCGAAACGCTGCGTGCGGCACAGGTGGTTACGGCATTTGTGACGCCCGACGGCCTGACGGAATACGAATTGCGCCGACCCGAGGTGCGCCACCACCACCTGCGTTGCCGTCATTGCGGCGGCGAGTGGGTCCTGCCGGCCCGGCCCGTCGAACGCCTGCGCACCCAGATCGTAACCGTGCAGCATTTCCATCCCGACCTCGACCATCTCGTCCTGACGGGGCTGTGCGCGAAATGCGCCAGCGGCGGGACTCCCACACCAAAGAAAGGAGGCTGAGAATGCACTTCAATCCCGCGCCCATGCACCTCCCGGACGGCTTTCTATCGACTCTCGTCTCCCTGGGGCTGTGGGCAGTCTCGATTGTTGCGGTCGGCTTCTCCTTGCGGCGTGTCGGCCGAGAGCTCAACCAGCGCCAGGTGCCGCTGATGGGAGTGTTAGCGGCGGCCGTGTTCGCAGGCCAGATGATCAATTTCGCCGTCGCAGGTGGCACCTCAGGCCATCTCCTCGGCGCCGCTTTGGCGACAATTCTCGTCGGTCCGTGGGCGGCCGTCGTTGTCATGACAACGGTCGTCAGCATCCAGGCCCTCGTTTTCCAGGATGGCGGACTGCTGGCGCTCGGCGCCAACCTGTTCAACATGGCCATCATTGGCACAAGCGTGGCCTACTTCGTCTACACCAGCATCCGCAAGCTGGCCGGGGAGAAGTCTTGGGGTCTCTTTCTAGGCGGCGTGGCAGCCGCGTGGGCCTCGATCGTCGCGGCGGCACTCGCCTGCGCGCTCGAGCTTGCCGTTTCGGGCACCTCCCCGGCCAACATCGCCGTTCCGGCGATGGGCGGGATCCACATGCTCATCGGAGCTGGAGAAGCGCTCATCACATTCGGCGCTTTGGCATTCCTCTACGCTGCGCGCCGCGATCTATTCAGGCGCGACTCCAAAGCTGCCTCGCCCGGAGCGCCCGTCTACCTTTTCGGCCTCGGGGTCGCCCTGCTCTTGGCGGTCCTCTCGCCCATCGCATCTACTCACCCGGACGGGTTGGAATGGGTCGCCGAGCAAAAGGGATTCATAGAGGCAGCCCGGGCTCCGGTCTACCGGCTTATTCCCGACTACATCTTCCCCGGTATCTCGAACGAGGCTCTGGCAACGGTGGTGGCTGGCATTGTGGGAACACTTCTCGTCCTTGCGGCTGCCATGGGTGTTGCGTATCTACAACGAACAAAAGCGGAGACCTCCTGAGCGAGGCGTCCGAATGCCTCGAGAACAGCCAACTCGCCTGTCGCGCGAATCTGCCCGTGCAGTGTGATCCCAATGCACGTCCATTACCTCGACCCTCACCGATCACTTGAGAGCCCTGTTCACGCCCTCGACGGGCGGGTCAAGTTCATCCTGACGGTGGCGTTCATTCTGACTGCCTCCCTCACGCCTTACGCCGCCTGGCCGGTCTACATCCTGCTCTTGGCCACGATTATGTCGGTGGAAATACTGTCGCGCCTGGGGATTGGGTATGTACAACGCAGGGCCAGCCTGGCTTTGCCCTTTGTGCTGGCCGCGTTGCCTCTGGTCTTCAGTCTCGAGGGGACGAACCTATTCACCATGAGACTCGGCTCGTGGACGGCGACCGCCTCGCTCGAGGGACTGGAGCACTTTTTCAGCGTGGGGCTCAAGTCGTGGCTATCCATTCAGGCGGGCATCGTGCTGACCTCTAGCACATCATTTCCCGACCTGCTGCAAGCCATGCGCGCCGTCCGACTTCCGCGCCTCTTGGTGGCGATGTTCGGCTTGATGTGGCGATACCTCTTCGTCCTTGCAGATGAAGCGGTGCGTTTGATACGTGCACGGGCTGCTCGCTCTGGGCGCCCTGCCCCATCGGCTGGCGGGGCCGGCCCCCGGCCGATGCCGCGCCTCGCATGGCGCGCGGCAGTGGCCGGCGGCATGGCGGGCAACCTGTTCCTGCGGGCCTTCGATCGCAGCGATCGGATATACGGTGCTATGTTATCGCGCGGCTACGACGGCGAGGTGCGCAGCCTTCCGAATTCGCCGCTCTCTCTGTCCGGATGGCTGAGCCTGGCCGGCGGCCTCGCTCTGCTCGCCTTCCTTCTCGGCCTGGGGGCACTCTTCGGGAGCTAAGCCGGTGCACCACTCCATTGATGTCCGCCACCTGTCGTTCTCATATCCGGACGGGCACCCGGCGCTCGAGGATGTTTCGTTCCGCATCGCCCCGGGCGAGAAGGTAGCCCTCGTCGGCCCGAACGGCGCCGGCAAGTCCACGCTTCTCCTCCACTTGAACGGCATTCTCAGCGGTCAGGGCGAGCTCATCATCTGCGGCCACACCCTCAGCGAGGCCACCCTTGGGCCGATTCGCGCGGCCGTTGGTATGGTCTTTCAGGATCCGGACGATCAACTCTTCTCGCCCACCGTTCTGGAAGACGTTGCCTTCGGACCGATCTACATGGGTTTGAGTGAGTCGCAAATCCGCCTGAGAGTCACAACTGCCCTGGGGTCGGTCGGCATGTCCGGCCAGGAGAGCCGCGTTTCGCATCACCTGAGCAATGGCGAGAAGAAGCGGGTGGCCATCGCCTCGGTGCTGGCTATGCAGCCGGAAGTGCTCGTGCTTGACGAGCCCACCGCCGGGCTCGATCCGCGCGGGCGGCGCAACCTGATCCGCCTCCTGCGCGATCTGCCGCAAACGATGCTCGTCTCCAGCCACGATTTGCAGATGGTGGCCGAGCTGTTGCCGCGCACGATTCTCCTCGACCGAGGCCGAGTCTTTGCCGACGGATCAACAGCTGCCCTACTAGCCGACCCGGATCTGCTTGAGGCGCACGGGCTCGAAGCGCTCTGATCGCCTTGCCGGTCGCTTGGTGATCGAGAGATGTCTATCTTGTCAGGCCTCGCCGCGTGTGTATAATGAAGACTGCATTCTTTCACCGACCACGCGCACCATAGGATGAGACGATGAGCAAACAGCATACCGAAATAGCGCGCCGCTACTTAGGTAGCGACGCGACGTGGAGCTCCGCCGGCCTCGTCCCGGGGAATCGAAAGACATTGCCTGCGGCCTCCACCCTCATGGCAGAGACTTCCGCTATGGGCGAACCCCAAGCGCGGGCCGAAGCCCGTTGGCTGATTTGGGAAACGGCCCTCGCCCTCGGCATTGTGCCTGCCTCGATCAACGACCTCTACATGGCTCGCGGCCGCGGCGAGGCCCCATCCACGTTCACCGCGCCGGCCATCAATCTGCGTATGCTCTCCTTCGATGCCGCGCGCGCCGTCTTCCGCGCAGCTCGCGTGCGCCGCGCCGGCGCGATCATCTTCGAGATTGCGCGCTCTGAGATGGGCTACACCGACCAGCGCCCCGCGGAATACGCCGCCTCGGTGTTGGCTGCGGCGATCTGCGAAGGCTGGAGCGGTCCTGTCTTCATCCAAGGAGACCACTTCCAAGTATCGGCGAAGAAGTATGCCTCCGCGCCGGAAGCCGAACTCCAGGCCATTCGGGACCTGATTGCCGAGTCCATCCAGGCAGGCTTCTACAACATCGACATCGACACCTCCACCCTGGTGGATCTCAACCGCTCGACGGTCCACGAGCAGCAGATGCTCAACGCCCACCTGTGCGCGGCGTTCACAGCTTTCATCCGCACCCACCAGCCCAAGGGTCTTGAGATTTCGGTTGGAGGTGAAATCGGAGAGGTCGGCGGTCGCAACAGCACCGAAGAGGAGCTGCGCGCCTATCTGCAGCTCTATGGCGTGGAACTCGACCGCCTGGCCGGCAGCGCGCTCGGGCTGAGCAAGATCAGCATCCAGACTGGCACCTCGCACGGCGGCGTGGTGTTGCCAAACGGCAGCATAGCCCAGGTGGCGGTGGACTTCGGCACGTTACTGCGCCTCTCGCGCGTCGCGCGCAGCCAGTATGGCCTGGCGGGTGCCGTGCAACACGGCGCGTCCACCCTGCCCGAGAATGCCTTTCGCAACTTCCCCCAGAACGAGGCCTGCGAGGTCCATCTGGCGACGAACTTCCAGAACATAGCCTTCGATCACCTCCCGGCGGATTTGCGGGAAGAAATCTTCGCCTGGACCCGTGAACACTGCGCCGATGAACGCAAACCCACCGACACCGATGAGCAATTCATCTACAAGGCGCGCAAGAAGGCCATCGGCCCGTTCAAGACAAAGATGTGGACCATGCCCGACGCCGCACGCGCGCCCATCCGCGAAGCATGGGAGAAGCAGTTTGGATTCCTTTTCGACCAGCTCGGCGTGGGCGGCACGGCGGATTTGGTGAGCACGTTTGTCAAACCCGTTCCTTTGCACAAATCGGTTGCCGATTTCGGCGGCAAGGCAAGCGGGCCCGACGAAGCCGCCCGCGACCTCGCCGACTGACCTTCTCCGTCATTCGGCTCCCACGAACCTCTACCCCATGGGCCGCGAAGCGCAAGGCGTGCGAGAGACGATGCGCTATGCGCTCGTCCCTCGCACGCTCGTTTTTGTGTTCCGCGGCGAGCAGGTCCTCCTGCTGCGCGCGGTGAGCACCAAGCGGATCTGGCCGGACCGATTCAACGGAATCGGAGGCCATGTGGAACGCGGCGAAGATGCCCTCTCGGCCGCCCGGCGCGAGCTGGAGGAGGAAACGGGACTGCGCGGGCTTGCGCTCGAGCTGGCCGGGCTGATAACCGTCGACGTCACTCCCGAGCGCGGCGTGCTGGTTTGCGTATTTCGCGCTGCGCTGGCCGCCGACCTTCCGCTGCGCGCCTCCACCGAGGGGTCGCTCGAGTGGGTCTCGCCGAACGACCTGACCCGTCTGCCGCACGTGCCGGATCTGCCCGCGCTTGTGGCGCGCCTGGTGGCGCAGCCTGCCCGGGCCATGCCCTTCCTTGCCCGATCGTGGTACGACCAGCAGGGCTCCTTCCACATTCAGTTTGCAGGCGACGGGCCCTGAGCGCGAGTCGGAGCTAGCTTCCGGGGCGTTCGTAGAAGACAAGCAGCGTGCTGCCGTATCGGCGTCGGTCCGCCTTTCGCAGCACCGACAGGTCAACCTCCTCAAACTCGCGCGGGTCTAATTGCACGATGGCCTGACCGTCCGGCACGAGCCAATCCGGCCTGCGATCGAGGTGCTGCAACGCTTCCCGCCACATGCCACGATACTGCGGAGGAGCGATGTAGATCATGTCGAAGGCCGGTACACCGCGACGCTCAAGGTAACTGAAGGCGTCCGCGCGCACCACCTGCGCACCAGCGCTCAGCCCGGTGAGCTTCAAGTTCTCATGGATAACGCGGATCGCCGCTAGCTCGAGATCCACGAACACCGCTCGCGCCGCGCCACGGCTAAGGGCTTCGATTCCCACCGCGCCGGTGCCCGAAAACAGGTCCAACAGAGAGGCCCCCGATATCTCGGGGGCCAGGATGTCGAACAAAGCGACCTTCACACGATCAGTAATTGGCCGCGTGGCTGCGCCCGGAACGGCCTTGAGAATCCTGCCCTTGGCCAGGCCCGCCACAACCCGCACGGCTCGCTCGCTCCCAGCCCCGGCCTACGGTACGGCCGGTTGCCACACCGGATCGTAGTTCGCCGACTTATCCGTGGTGAGCTGAAGCAACCCGCCGCCGACGACGCGCATCTTCCATATGGAGCGCACGCGGTTCGAGTCCATCGCGTCCGCTACGATCCATTGGTTGTCAGGCGAGAAGCGAGCGGTTGACGAGCCCCCCGCACCCACCAGCATCGGATTCTCCACGAAACCACGCTTCTCGTAGAGCGTCGTCACCACCTGGCCGTTGCGCCCTGAATCGATGTACAGGATCAGGCGCCCATCTCGCGACCAGTCTGGACTTGAGTTGGCGCCCTGGCCGCGCGAGTATTGCTGCTTCTCCGTCCCGTCCGCAACCATCTCGAATACCGTCGAATCCCCCGTGGAAGGCACGGTCAGGTAGATCAATCGTGTTCCATCCGCCGACCAGCGAGCTTGGTAATCCCGCCCACCTTCCGCACTCAGCCGCACCCGGTTGTTCCCGTCCGCGTCCATGACGAAAATGTGCGGCACCGACCCGTCCTGCAGCGAGGTGAACGCGATGCGTTTGCCGTCCGGCGACCAGGCCGGGTCGAAATCGCCTCCGGGCGCGGTGGAAATGGGTGTCACACCTGAGCCGTCCAGGTTAACCAAGTAGATGGAGGCGTTCTCGTATCGCTGCAGATTGCCTTTGCAGGGCGAAGTGAATGCCAAGCGCGTTCCGTCCGGGGACCAGTCGGGTTGGCAGGCCCCCTCCGTCAGATCGGTCACCTGCCGCAGGCCGCTACCGTCGTCGCGCATAACAAACACTTGCGGTTTGCCCGTGCGCTCGGAGGCGAACGCGATCAGGCTGCCCGCAGACTGAGCGGCAGTCGTGGGTGATGCTGTGGGCGGTTCCGTCTCCACAACCGGTGCCACGGTTCCAGTGGGCGCCGACTCGGTCGCCGGCCCATCGGCCGTCAGGCTGATCGCAGTCTGCTGTGTGGGTCGCGTGCCGGGTGGCGAGGGGCTGCCAATGGCTGAAATTGCGCTCGAGGCGGTAGGGGGAAGTGTCGGCAAGCCGATGAGCCCGCGCGTACCGAAGTAGCCGCCAATCCCTACCAGCGCAAGCACCCCCACAACGATGCCGAAGGTGCATCCCACGCCCCGTCGTTTGCCGCGCGCTTGCGGCGCGGGCGAGGCCGGCCGAGCGATTGTGGCGCCGGCCGGCAGCTGTGACGCCACACGCGTGGCGTCGACCGACGTTGCTCCGGCCGCGCTCCCAGCGCTCAGCGCAGCGTGAAAATCGCTAGCCGATCGGAAGCGGTCTTCCACTCGGACTTCCAGCCCCTTCTCGACCGCAAGCGCAAGCCACTCGGAAGTCTTGGGGTTGCGCGTCCGGACGGGTGTGAGGCTGGCATAGCCCATGGCCCGGTCGAGCCCGTCCTCGGGCATGGCGCCGGTCAACACCTGATAGAGGGTCGCCGCGAGGGCATAAATGTCGGCCCGCGCATCTACCTGCCCGCCGCCATATTGTTCGGGGGGAGCAAAGCCGGGGGTCATCCCCCGTGGCCCGACGGTGGTGGTCGTGCCGGCCATCTTCGCGAGGCCGAAGTCCACCAAGACGGCGCGCCCATCCGAGGTGATGCGGATGTTCGAAGGCTTGATGTCGCGATGCAAGATGGGCCGCCGCTGCGTATGCAGGTAGTTGACCGCTTCGCAGATTTGCCTGCCCCACTCGACGACCTCGGCCTCTTTCAGGGCTCCCTGTTGTTCCAGGCGATGACGCAAGTCCTCGCCGTCGACGAAGTCCATAACCAGGTATTGCCCCTTCTCGGGGATGACGAAGTGGTCGGTCACACGAGGCAGATTGGGGTGGCGCAAGGTCGCCAGGATGGTCGCTTCGCGCCGGAATTGCCGGGCGTACTCGTCGGTGGTGAAGAGGTTTTCTTTCAGGGCGACCGATATGCCGAGGTTCTCGTCGATCGCCGCATATACGGCCCCCATGCCCCCCTGCCCGAGCACACGCTCGACTCGATAGCGCCCGTTGACCAGGCTCCCAATCTCGAGTGTCATTGCAGTCCTCTAACTCCGGTATGCGCTGCGTGCCTTCGTGCGCGTTCGGTTGCGGCGACGCGCGCGCTGAGGGCCCCTGATTCGTCTCAGATGTCGAGATTGCGGACGTCGCGGGCGTGAGTCTGGATGAAGCGCCGCCGCGGCGGGACGGCTGAACCCATGAGCATGTCGAATGTGCGGTCAGCCTCGGCGGCGTCTTCGACCGTGACCAACAACAGCGTGCGGTGTGTGGGATCCATTGTGGTCTCCCACAACTGCTGGGGATTCATTTCGCCCAGGCCCTTGTATCGCTGCATGCTGACCTTATCCGGGCCGCCCAATTCCTTCACGACGCGGTCACGTTCGGGATCGGAGTAGGTGTAGCGCACGCTGGCCGCGCGGCCCTTGCTTTCGATGCGATAAAGCGGCGGCTGGGCGATGAAGAGGTGGCCCTCCTCCACCAGCGCGGCCATGTAGCGGAAGAAGAAGGTCAAGAGCAGCGTGCGGATATGCGATCCGTCCACGTCGGCATCGGTCATAATGATGACCCGCCCGTAACGCAGGCCGCTCACGTCGAACCCCTCGCCGATGCCCGTGCCGAGGGCGGAGACCAGCGACTTGATCTCATTGCTGCCGAGGATCTTGTCGAGCCGAGCGCGCTCGGTGTTCATGATCTTGCCGCGCAACGGCAAGATGGCCTGGAAGTGGCGGTCGCGACCCTGTTTGGCGGAACCGCCGGCGCTGTCGCCTTCAACAATATACAACTCGGCCATCCCTGGGTCGCGCTCAGAGCAATCCGCGAGTTTGCCCGGCAGAGTGAGGCTCTCGAGAGCAGACTTACGGATGACCAGATCGCGCGCCTTCTTGGCCGCGTCGCGAGCCCGGGCTGAAGTCAGGCACTTCTCCACGATGGCCCGCGCCTCGCGAGGATTTTCCTCGAGAAAGGTGCCAAACCCTTCCGCCACCACTTGTTGAACCAGGGTCTGCACCTCGGCATTCATCAGCTTGACTTTGGTCTGCGATTCAAATTGCGGGTCCGGATGCTTGATCGAGACGATCGCCGTCAGGCCCTCGCGGGTATCGTCACCCGAGAAGTTCGGGTCGCTTTCCTTGAGCAGGCCCGCCTTTCGGGCGTAGTCGTTAATCGTGCGGGTCAGCGCGGCGCGCAGCCCTGTCAGATGGGTGCCGCCGTCGACCGTGTTGATGGTATTGGCGAACGAGTAGACCGATTCGTTGTAGACATCGGTGTACTGCACAGCGACCTCGACGCCGATCCCGTCCACCTCGCGGTTGACCGCCACTACCGGGTGGACCACCTCCCGGTTGCGATTGAGGTACTTTACGAAAGACAGGATGCCGCCCTCGAAGTAGAACGACGTTTCCTGTCCGTCGCGTTCATCGGTGAGCGAAATGGTCACGCCGCGCGTGACGAAGGCCATCTCGCGGAAGCGGGTGGCGAGGGTATCGAACTTGTAGTCCAACTCGCCCTTGAAGATTTCCTCGTCAAAGCGGAAGCTGACGGTCGTGCCCGTCTCGCCCGCTTTGGCTTTGCCCACCGCCTTCACCGGGCCGGCGGGCACCCCGCGTTCGTAGCGCTGCGAGTAGACCTTGCCGTCTCGCCGTACTTCCACTTCGCACCAGCGCGAGAGCGCGTTGACCGCACTGACCCCCACCCCGTGCAAACCACCGGAGACCTTGTAGCTGCCCCCTCCGAATTTGCCGCCCGCATGGAGCATCGTCATGACGATTTCCAGCGCCGACTTCTTCTTCTCCGGATGGATATCGACCGGGATCCCACGGCCGTTGTCTACCACGGTCACACTGCCATCTTTGTGCAAGGTGACTTGAATGCGGTCGCATGAGCCGGCCAGGGCCTCATCGACCGAGTTGTCGACTACCTCGAACACCAAGTGGTGCAACGCCTTGACGTCCGTGCCGCCGACATACATGCCCGGGCGGCGGCGCACCGCTTCCAGACCTTCCAGGACCTGAATGTCTTTTGCGGCGTATGCTGCCGCGCCTCCGTTGCCACCCTTAGCCATTCTTGGCTTCACCATTCCTCTCGACGACCGGCTGCGGCTTGCGGGCTCGCGTCTCCAGGTAGCGTCGCAGTTCCTCCACCCAACGCCGCCGGTCCTGATAAAAGATCAGGCTCGCGGCGACCAGGGCGGTGCTGGTGTATGCGTTGCCCAGCACCCCTACCACTCCGACCCAGGACGATTCTTCAGGGAGCGCCCATACCGCATTCGTGCCCATCAACACCAGGGCGCTCAGCAAAACCAGGCTGAGGGTGGAGGGGTACGACCAGCGTACGACTTCGGCGCTCTTGCCCATCGCCCGCATGATCGACTCGCTGTTCAATACAACTCCATGAAGACTGAACACGAAAAACATCAGGACCCACAAGACGAGGCCGCCCATGAGCACCAGCAGTATCTGCCCAAGGACAGCCGACGACACGCCCACCAGTCCCACGCCAAAAACGATCGGAACGCCGACAATCATTGCCCCCAGCCCCGCGCCTGTCGCCAGCACGATCACATTGCGCGCGACGCGCAGCCATTCTCGCGCTTCAAAGCGTGCACCGCGGGGCGTGGAGAGCGCGCGCGCGACCAAGCTCCAGAAGGCGGAGCCGAGCATCATGCCCGCTATGGCAAGCAGCAGGATCAGCGCGATGTAGGCCAGCGGGCCCTGAATTTGAAACAGGGCCGCTTGCCCCCAGGGTGTGAACAAGGGCAACCGGGTCGCCATCACGCTCGGCGGAAACAAGGGGAAGAACGCCAACACGGCCAGGAGATTAAGATGCGTGGCGACGCTCGCCACCGAGGTCAGGGCGGCCTTTGTTTCCTCGGCCGACAACCCCGTGACCCCCTGGTTTTGTGAGAGGAACTCGAGGATCGGATCGATAAGCGACGACACGCCAACGTGAGGTCCCAGCCACAACAAGAGATCCAGAAGCACGGGAATCAATAGCAGCGCCGGTCGGTTCGAGACGACCTCTGCGCCACGCCAGAGCGATTTCAGGACCCCGATGGGGAGGTTGGGGAGAGCCGGATTCTGCTGATTCACGAACATTGATTTTACCACAGCGGGCCTTTTTCCACGGTTCGACCGCGTCTTCGAGCCCCCATTTCGCTAGGTATGGTATGCTTTGCTGACTCGCGCCAACCTGTGGCGTGG
>JBGOXY010000032.1:0-15109 GCA_041479415.1 Anaerolineae bacterium | reverse complement strand
TCGGCCGCGCGCCGGCCGTGCTTGAGCAGCGCGGCCAGCATGCCGTGGGCACGCAACTGCCCCGCCACATCCAGCGTTGCACCCAGCGCCGCGCGCAACGCGCTCTCGGCGTGCGCCGCCTCGCCGCGCGCCGCATACAGCCGCCCCAGCGCAATCCCATCCGGTGGCTCGAGCGGATCCTCCGGCGGACGACGGTAGCGCTCGAAGAGGTCCGCGGTCAGCGCCACCATCGAGAGAATATCGCACGCGTTGTGGTAAATCACATCCTCGAGCGGCGCGGCGTCACCCGCCTCCAAGTAGCTTCGATACATGGCCGGGATCAGGTAACTCTCGACGTCGCGCGCCTCACGCACGATGCCGAGCGCCTGCTCTTCGAGCGTGCCCAGCGAGCACGACTCGAGCCGCCCACGCCAGAAACGGCGCGCGTGGGGCAAGAGATCCAGGTGCGGCAGATCCGCCAGCGAAACGCGTTTGCGCAGTCGAATCGTTCCACGTGCTTCGAGGATCGGCACGTCGAATCCGCGGCCGTTGAACGTGACCAGGCCGGCTGCGGTGGCGAACTCACCCAGCACGGCCTCCAGCATTGCCGCTTCCTCAGATGGATCGCGCAAGAAGTACTGGCGCAACACGTAGCGATCGCCCTGCATGCGGCCCAGCCCCACCAGGAAGGCAAAGGTCCCCGCCCCGCCCGATAGGCCCGTGGTCTCGGTATCGAGAAAGACGAGCGACTCGAGCGTGCCTCGCGGTTGGAAGCCCAAGAGAGTGCTTTCGGGCATGGCTTGCCGGGCCAGCGCGCCAAGCTGGATGCGCCCATGCTGATGATCGGGCGCGTAGCTCGTTTCGAGGTAGTAGTAGTCTCCGCGCGAAGAGGAGGCGATGTGCCCGGCCCAATGCGCAGGGATGCGGCGCGGCGCCGCGGGTTGCGGCGGACGCGCATGCGTTGTGCTACCCGCGCGCTTCAATCGCGCACGGAGCGAGGCCATGTCACTCATAATGTGCGCTTATCCTATCGCCATACGGGAAATAGTATACCGTGGGCAGGTACGGCGACAGGGGGATTCGAAATCGAGTGTGGCGTTGGATGCGGAGCGACGAAAGTCATCGGGGAGAGGTGACGGGTGGCCTGGGCGCGGTACGAGTGGCGGGATATAGTGAAGGAAGAGACGAGAGAGTGATGGGGGAAACCCCATCGCTCATCGCTGTCTCCTCCTTTGGCGAAGGCCTCCACCAGGCTCCCCCCTCACCGCCCTGGTGGAGGCGCCATTTAACCCCCAGACGCACTCGCTTCAGGTGGCTCGTCCTGCTTGGCCTGCGCGGTCGGCAGCACCACAGTGAAGGTGGACCCTTCGCCCACGGTCGACTCGACCCAAATGCGGCCGCCGTGCACTTCCACGATCGACTTGACAATCGAGAGGCCCAAGCCGCTGCCTGTTCCATCCTCGACATTGGAGGCACGGTAGAACTTGTTGAAGATGTAGGGCTGCTCGGGCGTGGGGATCCCCACACCAGTATCGGAAACAAGCAGCAGCACCTGGTTCTCCTCCAGATGCGTGGACACCGTCACCCGCCCGTTCTCGGGTGTGAACTTGATCGCGTTGTCGATCAGGTTGTTGATCATTTGGCGCAGGCGCACCGGGTTGCCGGCCACGGCCGGCAGGTCTGGCGGCAAGTCCACCTCAAGATGGATACCCTTGTTCTCGCTGCGCAGGCGCAAGCTGTCGGCCGCGTAGCCGGCCAGCGCCGACAGGTCGACCAGGTCTTGCTGCGTGTCGAGGCCGGCCTCGATTCGCCCCAGATGCACCAGATCGGTGATGAGAGCCGTAATGGATTGCGTGCTGTCTTGCACGCGGCGCAGGAACTCGTGCTGCTGTGGCGTGAGCGGACCGCCGCGCTCGATGAGGTCCACATAACCAAGAATCGTCGTGAGCGGCGAGCGCAGATCGTGTGAGACGGTGGTGACGAATTCCGACTTAATGCGGTCGAGTTCTTTGAGGTGGGTAATGTCGCGCATCACCACCACGTGGCCCACGCCCTCGATCGGCGTGAGGTGAGTGTGGAACACGCGCCCATCGGCCAGGGTGATCTCCGCCCGCCGCAATTGCGGGCTGGGCGTGTCGCGGCGCGAGTAGAGTGCAAGCAGCTCGGGGTGGGGCACGGCCTCGGTCAGCGGATGCAGCAGAGCCGCGTCCTGGTTGAGGCCGAAGGCTTCTTGCGCCGTGCGGTTGATGAGCAGTAGCCGGTCCTGTGGGTCGGTGATCAGCACCCCGTCTTCGGTCTGCTGCAGGATAGTTTCGAGTTGGCGGCGCTCGGACTGCACCTGGCTGTAGAGTCGCGCGTTCTCGAGGGCCACCGCGGCATACTCGCCCAGGGCTTGCATCAGCGCCACGTGGTGCGCGTTGAGCGGCCGCCCGGCCTGACGGTTATCGACGCCCAGGAGACCCACCGAGCCGGTCTCGCCCTTGAGCGGAACGAAGATCAGTGAATGCACGAGGAAGGTGGTGGTGATCTTCTGCGGGCTGTGCTCGTCGATGAGCACCGGCTCGCCGGAGCGCAGTGCCTCGCCGGCCAGTGAATCCTGCACCCGTGCGCGGAAGGTGCGCACGAACTGCTCGTCGAAGTTCTTGGCCGCGCGCATATACAGGTCGCCGCTGGCCTCATCCAGCAGCATCAGGCTGCCCTCGTCGGCTCCGGTGAGGGCCACGGCGGCTTCGACGATGGCGGTGAGCACCGCGTCGAGGTTGAGATGGCGCAAAATTCCCTGGGCCAGGCTGGCCAGCGTCTCAAGCTCACGCACGCGAGGCGAGGCATCGGCCGCCGGCACTTCCGCCGGTGGCGCACTCGGGCCGGGCGGCGTGGTCAACGCCGTTTGCGCCTCGCGGACGAGTGTCGTCAGGGCCGCCTCTTGGGCCATCAAGCGAGAGACGTGCTGGCTCAGGCGAGTGAGCGGCAGCGAAGCCAAACGCGGCCGCAATTCGCCGGTGCCGGGCTTGGGCCGGTGGGCATACTCTGCGGCCAGGCGCTCGAGCGCGGCGTCCACTTCGGCGGGGCGCGGACTCACCAAGAGGTCGTTGGCCTTGGCTTGTCGGGCGGCTTGCACCAGCTCCGGGCTGTCGCTGTCGAGCAGCACGAGCACCGGCAGCCGCGGCTGCGCGGCGCGCAGCGTGGCAATGGCTTCGTGCGTGAATTCAGGCGAGACTGGCATGGCCACCACACCCAGTGAGGTGGGGAACTGTTTCACCAGGCCAATGGCCTCCGCCAATGAATCGCATGCCAGCACGCGGTGGCCGCGCGGACGAAAGGCCGCTTCTTCGAATTGAGGCGTCAGCGTATGCTGTGTGTCGAGGAGGAGTATCGTCTCGCTGGGCATCGCGCGTTAAGAGGACGGCATGCCGTCACCGGCCAGGCGCGCTTCCAGCGAGCGGAAGAGGCGCGCATTGATCAGGGCGATCGAAGCGTAATCCGCCACCGCCTCGAGCAAAGCCTGATCGTGCTGAGTGAAATCGCGCGGGCGCCGGTTGGCAACGGCGATGACCCCCAGCCCCTCGCCGCGGGTGCGAATGGGTGTGAGTAGCGCTGTCTGGCACGCCTGGCCGATCGCCAGGCGGCGCAGCCCGTCGCCTGATAGACGCATGCCCTCGCCCGAAACGAGAATGGAAGGCGAGAGCCCGTCATCCCAGGCCTGGCCCAGCCGCGCCACGATCGGCGTGGGCAGGCCGTGTTGCGCGCGCAGGACCAAATGGCCGCTATCATCCTCGCGCAGCATGAGCCAGCCCATGTCGGCTTCGGTGGCGAAGCGCGCGCCCTCCAGCAGACGCCCGGCCACCTGGTCCATCTGATCGAGCGAAGTGATCGCTCGTCCAATGCCGTGCAGCAAAGTCAATTGCTTGACGCGCTGCTCGAGTTCCTGGTTGGTCTCGGCCAGACGCGAGGCCAGCGCCTCGCGTTCGCGGCGCAGTCGAGCCTCGACCAGCGCGCGCTCAACCGACGAGACCACTTCCGCCTCGCGCAACGGCTTGCTCAAGTAATCGCGCGCGCCCAGGCGGAAGGCGCGCAAGGCCATGCTCTCCATACCCACCGGCGCGGTGACAATGACCGGCGCCTCCAGGCCCTGGGCGCGCAACGTCACCAGCACGTCCTTGGCCGTCAGGCGCGGCAGGGTCAGGCTGGCGATGACCACATCCGGATGGAAGGTGACGATGCGCTGGATGGCGGTGGGGCCGTCGGCGGCGGTCGCGACCTGATAGCCCATGGGCAAGAGCGTCTGCCGGGCAAGGCTGTCCAGAACGTCCGGATCCTCGTCGGCAATCAGGATCTTCTCAGCGCCGTTGTTCAATGAGGTTCCCATGGTGGGTAGCCCACTCCCCTCGGTGAGCCGTGCATGAGCCATGCCCGCGTTTAGCGCGCCGGGGGGCCGGGGTCTGGTGCGTCACCGCCGGCACGCACAGTGCCTGCCAGCGACCGCGTCATACTATAGCACAATTCGATGCGGCCAGCCCGTGAAACGCGCCTCTTCTTGACGCCACGCGTGAGGCGTTAGAGGATTGTAAGAACCCGATGAGCCGTATTGACTTGCCGGCGGTCTCGTGACTAGAATCCTCATACGCCATCCTTCATATGACCATGGACTACCGAGACTACTATCAAATCCTCGGCGTCTCGCGCGAATCGAGCGCCGGCGAAATCAAGAAAGCTTATCGCAAGTTGGCCCTCAAGTACCACCCCGATCGCAATAAGGGCCAGCGCGAGGCCGAAGAGCGCTTTAAGGAGATCAACGAGGCGTACGAGGTCCTCGGCGACCCCCAGAAGCGCGCCAAGTACAACCAGCTAGGTCACGCCTACAACGAATGGCAGCATGCCGGCGGTGCGCCGGGCGGATTCGACTGGGGCCAATGGGCGGGCGCTGCTCCCGGCGGCACGCGGGTCGAATTCGGCGACCTCGGCGAAGCGTTCGGCGACTTTTCGGATTTCTTCCGTGCCATCTTCGGCGACATGCCGCGCGGCACGTTCACCCAGGGCGGCTTCCAGCGCGGCGGAGGGTCGTTCGCGGCGCAGGGGCGCGACGCCCAAGCCACAGTCGAAATCAGTCTAGAGGACGCCTATCGCGGGACCTCGCGTTTGCTGCAACAAGATAGCCGCCGCCTCGAGGTGCGCATTCCGCCCGGCGCCCAGACGGGGACGCGCATTCGCCTGGCGGGTGAGGGTCCGCGGGTGCGGAACGCAGCGGCGGGCGACATTTATCTCGTCGTTCAGGTCAAGCCTCATCCTCGCTTCGAACGCCAGGGCGACGACTTGCACACCGAAATGGCCGTTGACCTTTACACCCTGGTACTCGGAGGCGAGGTGTCGGTGTCCACTCTCGACGGGCGGCAGGTCTTGCTTTCCATCCCGCCCGAGACCCAGCCCGGCCAAACCTTCCGCCTTACCGGGTTGGGCATGCCTCGCCTGCGGTCCGGGAGTGAACAGGGCGATCTTTACGTGCGGGTGCGTGTGGAGTTGCCCACCCGCCTCTCGGCGGAGGAGAAGCGCCTGTTCGAGGAATTGGCGCGCCTGCGTCGCAAAGCTTGACCGGCCCTCGCCGACGGCTGACACACAGCGAAACGTTGCTAGGGAGAGACGAATGAAACGATGGACGATGGTTGTTGTGGCCGGCGCCCTCCTGGCGTTGGCCTGCTCTAGTTTGCCACAGTTGACTCTGCCCGATCTGGCCACCTTGACGGTCGTGACGCCCCAGCCGCAAGTTGAAACCACCTCGCGGCCGAACCTTCCGCCGCTCGCTCCGGCCGTTGGCCTGCCATCTGAATCGACCAGCAGCGTGTTGAGCGACCTCTACCAACAAGTGAATCCGGGTGTGGTCTCGCTGCGCGTGTTCACCGCGGAGGGCGGCGCGCTCGGATCCGGATTCGTTGTCGACAAGCAGGGACATATCGTCACCAATCTGCACGTGGTCACAGGGGCCACCGAGGTAGAGGTGGACTTCCCCTCCGGGCAGATGGCACACGGCAAAGTCATTGCCGAGGATCCAGACTCAGATCTGGCCGTGATCCAGGTGACCGTGCCCGACGCGGAGCTCGTGCCTCTCCTGTTGGGTGATTCCTCAACCCTGCGGGTGGGCACACCGGTGGTAGCGATCGGAAACCCGTTTGGCCTCTCGAGCACCATGACCCTGGGCATCGTCTCCGGCTTGGGCCGCACGCTCGATTCAGAACGGGCCTCCCCCGGCGGGGGCGTCTTCTCCGCGGCCGACCTCATCCAGACCGACGCTGCGGTCAACCCGGGCAACTCGGGCGGCCCGCTGCTCGATCTGCAAGGGTATGTGGTCGGAATCAATCGTGCCATTCGCAGCACCTCGGTCACCGCTTCGGGCGATGTCGTGAACTCGGGCGTAGGATTTGCCATCTCGGTCAACGTGGTGCGGCGCGTGCTGCCCTCGCTTATCGAAAAGGGCGCTTACGACTATCCTTACATCGGCATCACCGGCATGAGCGAGTTACACCTGGCCGAACAAGAAGCGCTCGGTCTGGCACAGAGCACCGGGGTCTACGTGCAAGAGGTGACGGCTGGCAGCCCGGCCGAACAGGCCGGTCTGCGTGCCGGGTCGCGGCCGACCACCCTCACCGGGTTGCAGGCGGGCGGCGACCTGATCATCGCCGTCAACGACATACCTTTGCGCAACTTCGCCGATCTACTTTCTTACCTGGTTCTCAATGCCTCACCGGGCGATACGGTGAAGCTCACCTTGCTGCGGGATGGTCAACAGAAGGAGGTCAGCCTGACATTGGCCGCACGCCCCTAAGGTTTGGCCGGCGTGGGCGGCCGGCGCACACAATTCATGAGGAGGCTGCGATGCTCGGAGAGCAGGATCTCAAGAGTCTCCTGAAGTTCGACGCGGGGCACCCCGTGCTGAGCGTCTATATGAATATCGAGCCGGCGGAGCGCGGTGGAGAACCCGTGCGCCGCCGGCTGCGTGCTTTGTTGCGGCCCTTGCCGCACGAGGCGTCCGCCGACATCCAAACCGTCGAGAAGTTCTTCGAGCACGAGTACGATGGGAGTGGTCGCGGCGCGGTGGTCTTCTCGTGCGCTCCAGCCGCATTCTTCCAGGCCTTCCTCTTCCAACTGCCGCTGCGCAGCCGCGCCCGCTGGCTGCCTCAGCCGTACGTGAAGCCGCTGGCCCACCTTCTGGATGCCTACGGGGGCTACGGCTTGGCGCGCATCGACAAGCAGGGCGTGCGCTTGTATGCCTATCATCTCGGAGAGATGGTCGCTTCGCAGGAGGTGACGGGCGAGGCGGTGCGGCGCACCAAGAGCGGCGGGGCCTCAGCTCTGGCCGGACGGCGCGGGGGTGTGGCCGGACAGTCGCACCACGAACAGGAAATCGAACAGCGCAACCTACGTGAGGCAGCCGAAGCCAGCGCGACCTTCTTCCAGGGCCATCAGGTTCGGCGGATCCTGCTCGCCGGCACGGAGGAGACCCTGGCCCAATTTCGGGCGGTGTTGCCTAAAGCGTGGCAGTCGCTGGTCGTCGGCAGCTTTTCGCCGGATCGCGACGCCGCGCCGGCCGATTTGTTGGCGCGCGCGGTCGAGGTCGGCCGCGTGGCGGAGGCTACACGCGAGGCGGGTCTGGTAGAGAACGCAGTCACTGCGGCGGCGAAGGGCAAGGCCGGCGCGACCGGGCTGGAGAACACGCTGCGTGCGCTGCACGACGGCCGCGTACTCACGCTGATGATTGCCGAGGGCTACCGCGCGCCGGGATATGTCTGCACGGGGTGCGGTCTGATTTCGGCGCAGGATCTTCCGGCGTGCCCCTATTGTGGAAAGAAAGCTGCGGCCATCGAAGATGCCGTGGAGCTCGCGGTGCAGAAGGCGATGCGCAGCACGGCGGAGGTCGAGGTCATCAGCGGCAGCCCGCGCCTCGAGCAGGCGGGCCGCATCGCTGCGATCCTGCGCTACTGAGGACACCGGCCGGGCCGGCGGCCGTTGGATATAATCATCCGTCTCGAGGTGAGACACATATGCGGGTGATGGGGCTCACATTGATCGTCCTGGCCTTGGCCCTGCTCGCGCCGCAGGTGGCGCGGGCCGAGGCGCTTCCCCCTACCTCCGACTCGGGCGAGGTTTGCACGGTGGGCTATCAGATGTATCGCCCGGCCGACTGCCCGGCCAACGGACCGGGCTCGCGCGCCGTGCACTACTGGGAGATGGGCCTCCTCCCGGCCCGGCCGCTGCCCGCCGCCTCGCCAGACCCGGCGCTGGCCGCGCCGGACTTCGGTTTCGCCCGTGTCTCCAAGGACAACGAGCTCCATCTTTACCCCAGCGTGGCAGATGCCGCCAGCGATAACCGGGCGGTCGTCAAGTTCCCCGGATTCGTCTTTATCAGCTATCAGGACGTGGTCGAGCGCGACGGCGAACGCTTCTACATCACCGGCGGCTCGGAGATCGTGCGCCGCGACGATGCCGCACCCATCAGCGTTCATCGCTTCCAGGGTTTGCTGTTCGATGCCACGCCTCTCCGGCCTTTTGGCTGGATTGTCGAGAGCACCAACCCGCGCAGCGCGCCGGGGTCGAAGGGCGTGGAATTGCGCACATGGCTGCCGCGCTACACCGTGATCCAGGTCTACGACACGCGCCAGGTGGACGGCCTGAACTGGTACATGATCGGGGTGGACCAATGGGTGGATCAGAGGAAGGTGGGCCTGGTCGAGCCCAGCGCCGTCCCGCCTGCCGACGTGCCCATCGGCACGCGCTGGATCACGATCAACCTGTTCGAACAGACATTGGCCGCTTACGATAACGGACGCCTTGTGTTTGCGACGCTGGTGGCCAGCGGCATACCCCCGTGGCATACCCGCCCGGGCACCTTCCAGGTTTTCAAGAAGGTCGATCGCCAGCCAATGAGCGGCTCGTTTGCCGCCGATCGCTCGGACTACTACTACCTGCAGGATGTGCCCTGGGTGCTGTACTTCGACCGGGCGCGCGCGCTACACGGCACCTACTGGCACGACGGCTTCGGCTACAAGCGTTCGCACGGCTGCGTCAACATGTCGATCGGCGACGCACGCTGGATCTACGAGTGGGCCGACCTGGGCACGTGGGTCTACGTCTCCGATCCCTCCGGGCAGACGCCCTCCGACGCGGCGACATATGCCAACGATGCCGGCGGCCCGTGAGGCCTGGGGGCTCTTGCATCGCCCAACGGGGGATTGTGGGCGCCCCACCGGTATGCTAAACTCATCATCAAGGGAGGCACCCGCCGTCCGTAAGGCCGCGTCGCCTCACGCGCGCCGTTCAACTTAGGGGGACTCATGCCTGGACTCAACCGAATCCAACTCATTGGCCGTCTGGGCCGGGACCCGGAATCCCGGACCACGACAGGCAACCGCGGCGTGGCAACCTTCTCGCTAGCGGTCGACCGCCGCTCGAAGACGGACGGCGGCGAGTTGAAGGAAGCGACCGACTGGTTCACGGTCGATGCCTGGGGCCGTCTGGGTGAAATCTGCCAGAAATACCTGTCGAAAGGTCGTCTGATCTTCGTCGATGGGAGAGTGCAGACCGACCGCTGGCAGGACGACAAGGGCGAGACTCACTACCGCACGAAGGTCGTGGCCGCCAACATGCAGATTCTCGACCGCAAGCCCGATGAGCCGGAAGGCGCGGAAGCCGAGGAGGAAACCGTCGCCGCGACCGCCTGAGCCCCACACAACTTTGGGCCATCCATCCAAGGCAGGGCTGACCCGTAAGGGGCAGCCCTGCCTCTTTGGGCAGGCGTGAGAGCGCACGCCTGTGGGGCGTGCGGTTCCGCTGTTACGACCAGCCGCACTGGCCGGAGAGATAAGCGACTTCAACGTCGACTCGCTACGCGGGTGCTCCCACGGCTGGCTATGCCACTCTCCCTTCCGCGGCATTCTGTGCCCATGCCGTGCGCTGGCGGTCGAATACACCGCGCGCAATGCCCTCGACGGTCCTTAGCTCTTGATCTGCTGAGCGTGTCACGATCAGAAGGGCGACACCGCGCGAATGTCCATCCAAGCCGAACACTCACGCCACAGGTGGTGCCAGTCCGCGACCCGACCCCCACCAGTCTCGAGGGAAGTGGGCGGGCGCTGAACTCAGTCTTGCCTCGGTAAGGCGAAAGCAACTTGGGTCACTTTGTCAAAGCCTGGATTTCGAGTACCATACGGGCATGCAATCCCCGAATGCTGCTGCGAACGGGACGGGACCTCGCGCCCCGGCCGCGAGTCGTTATATGGCCTGGACCATGGGATTGGCGCTCGTGCTGGCCACGGGATTTGTCACGTTCGCGCCCTCCACCTTGTCGCCCGAGGCTTTGCGGGCCTCGCTGGCCCGGCTGGTGCGCCCGACCAGCGCCCCTGGCGCGGCCGGGGCGGGCCTTTCGCTCAACCGCCGCATCGGCCTGGTGGCTGGCCACTTCGGAAACGACTCGGGCGCGGTGTGCGCCGACGGCCTGACCGAAGCGGCGGTCAACAAAGACATCGCCGACCGGGTGGTCACGATTCTCCAGCGGCAGGGCTATCAAGTGGACCTGCTGCAGGAGTTCGACGAGAAGCTCAAGGACTATCGGGCGCTTGCGCTCGTGTCAATCCACGCCGACTCGTGCGAGTTCATCAACGATCAGGCCACCGGGTTCAAGGTGGCAGCCTCCTCCGCCGGGACCGGACCGGAAGATTCGCAGCACTTGCTCACCTGCCTGGTCTCGCGCTACGCGGCGCGCACCAACTTGCCCTTTCACGCGGGCAGCATCACCCGCGACATGAACTCGTATCACAGCTTCAGCGAGATCGATGAAAACACCCCAGCGGCGATTGTCGAAACCGGATTCCTGTATCTCGACCGGACCTTTCTCACGCAGCACGCCGACCAGGCAAGCCTGGGTATTGCCGAGGGCGTGCTGTGCTTTGTGCGCAATGAACCGCTGCAAGCCGAACCGGTGACGCCGTGAGCCATCCTTCAGCGAATATGAAGGACGCCGTGTCGTTGGCGGTGGAGGCGCGCGCGGCTCTGGCGCACGGTGATCGCTCGGCAGCCCGCCGCCTGGCGTTTGGGGCGCTGCGCAACGATCCGGCCTGTGAACTGGCCTGGATGGTCCTGGCCGCGCTGGCGACTCCCGCACAGCGCACGGCCTACCTCGAGCACGCACTTGCCCTCAACCCGCACAGTCAAGCGATTCAATCAGCCCTGGCATCGCTGGCATCCCTCCCGCCGGGACAAGCTGAGAGGCGGGAGGACAGGGCGGCCGGCGCGCCGCCTGCCTCCGCCACGCAGCCGCTGCGAATTCCGCCGCAAGAGGTTTCCGAGCGCCGCCTGACCTCGGCGACGGAGACTCGCCCGGGCAAACCGCGCCGCCGAATCGGCTGGGGCTGGGCCGCCACGGGCGTGCTGCTCTCGTGCATGCTGGTGGCGACAGCCACCGCCTTTGCCCGTGCGGCCAGCGCCGCCCAGAACCCGATGGTCTTCGGTGAGATCGAGAAAGACCGCGGCACGGCCACGCCCACCTTTACCGCCACCTTCACGCCAACAGTCACGCCCTCCTTCACCCCGTCACCCACGCCGACGTTCACGCCTTCGCCCACCTCGACCCCGCGGCCCACATCTACGCCTCTTCCGCCGATCAACTACGACCTGCCGCCCTCCACCGGCGGCGTGCGCTGGATCGACGTCGATCTGTCGTCGCAGCGCGTGTTCGCCTACGAGGGCGATACGATCGTGCGGACTTTCATCGTCTCGACCGGCACGGCCGCCCATCCGACCGTGGTCGGCCGCTTCCGCATTTACGTCAAGTACCGCTACGACGATATGGCCGGGCCGGGGTACTACCTGCCGAACGTGCCCTACACGATGTACTTCTATCAGGGCTATTCACTGCACGGTACCTACTGGCACAACAACTTCGGCCACCCGATGAGCCATGGCTGCGTCAACCTGCGTATCTCTGACGCCGGATGGCTATACGATTTTGCCTCAGTGGGCACGCTGGTCAACGTCCACTACTAGGGCCTCCGGAAATGGCCGACGAAACCTCCATGGCGCTCGATGCGCTATTTGCCTCGGCACCGCAGGTTGCCTCCTCTCTGTCGCGGCGCGGGTTCCTCCATCTTGCCAGCCTCGGTCTGCTCACCGCAGCCGTGCCCGCGGGCGCACTGCGGGCCGCCCCGGCCGAGACATGGCAGGCGCGCGTGGCCTACTCGTACGGGGTCAAGGTTCGGCGCGAGCCTCATCTCCAGGGCGAAGAACTGGAGACCCTCGGCCACGATGTCCTGCTCAACGTGCACGAGGTGGTCGTCTCCGAAGAACCGGCCCACAACCGCATCTGGTACCGCGTGGGCGAGGCGGAATACATTCACTCCGGCGGGTTGCAGCCCGTGGCCACGCGCTTTCAGATGCCGCTCCTTTCGCTCCCGCTCAACGGAGCACTCGTGGAGGTGTCGGTGCCCTTCACCGATATGCGCACCCGGCCGGCTTTCAATGCATCGCGCACCTATCGCTACTACTACAGCTGCACCTTCTGGGTCGGCGAGATCACCGAGGCCGAGGACGGCAAGGTCTGGTACCGCGTTGACGACGATCGGACGCACCTCAGCCACTGGGGCCTGGCAGAGCATTTCCGACCCATCCCGGAGCACGAAATGGCGCCGATCGCCCCTGAGCTGGAGCCGGAGAGAAAACGCCTGGAGGTCGACCTGGCCCGCAAATGGGTGCTGGCCTACCAGGACGACACGCCCGTCTTCATGAGCCGCGCCTCCACAGGCCTCGCCATGGGCAACGGGGAATCGATGACGCCCCGCGGGCGGCACAAGGTCTTCTACAAGCGTCCCTCACGGCATATGGCCGCCGGTGACTCGGCCAGCGACGGCTACGATCTGCCCGGCGTGCCATGGTGTTCATACTTCACCACGACCGGTGTGGCCTTTCACGGCACCTACTGGCATAACGACTTTGGACGCCCGCGCTCGCACGGCTGCATCAATCTGCCCTCCGAAGCCGCGCGCTGGATCCATCGTTGGACGATGCCGGTGGTACCTTCCGGCGAGCATCTCGTCCAAGGCACCCCGGGCACGCGCGTCGTCGTCAGCTGACACGCAGCGCATCCATGCCTCCCCCTCACGACAGGTCCGCCAACTGACTGCGGTCGACTCGGCCTACGCCCAAGGTTTTTGGCATACCTGGACACCCACGAGCGGGGTGCGTATACTCGGGCCCAACCGAGAACGCAGCGTGCGCGGGCCGCGTTGGAACAAACATCGGCCAGCGCGGAGTGCCCGCATCGGCAAGGTGAATTGTGGCCAAGCCGCTCTTTGAAGGATTGGTATTCTCTGAGGCCGGCGAAGCGCTTACGGTCGTCGAGGTTGGAGCGGAGTGGTTCTACCGCCTCAATGATCAAGGGTTTCTTCGCCATATCCCTGCGCGTCACGTGGACGAGTCGGTGCTGCGGACGATCTGGGGCATGATGCGCGGCCACGAAAAGGAAATCGCCGACCAGGCCATGAAGATGCTTGGGCAGGCGGACGTGTTCTCGGCCGCCGTAATGAAGAGCCGCCTTGAACACCCGGAGGCCCATCTGGCAGAGGTCCTGGAACATGGCCTGCCCGAAGAAACGCGCTTATGGATGGGGATGATGGGCTTTCGAGTGATTGTCGACTTCCACGGCGAGGTGGTGCGGGTCGACCAGCCTTCAGCGCCTGCCGAGGGCGAAGAGTAGCCGACTGCGCGCAGGATTGCGCCTGAGCTGCGGTTCGGAACGAATATGCGAGGACAGATGGACTCAAGCATAGTCGACGTGAGCGAGGCAACCTTCGAATACGAGGTGATTGCTCACTCCAACCAGGTTCCGGTGGTCGTAGATTTTTGGGCGCCCTGGTGCGGCCCGTGCCGCACGCTCGGGCCGATGCTGGAAAGGCTGGCGCGCGAAGCTAACGGGGCCTTCCGCCTGGCCAAGGTCAACGTGGATGAGAACCCGCGCTTGGCAACGCGCTTCGGCGTGCAGGGCATCCCGGCGGTCAAGGCCTTCAAAGGTGGGCAGGAGGTTGCCCAATTCGTCGGCGCTCAGCCCGAGAGCATGGTGCAGCGCTTCGTCCGCGAGCTGGCACCGCGCGTCGCCGATCGCGCGCTGGTCGAGGCCCGCGGCTTTCTCGTTGCGCGCCACTGGCCCGAGGCGGAAGAAGCTGCACGCCGCGCGCTGACCGACGACCCGGCCTCGAGCGCGGCCGCCTTGTGCCTGGTCAAGGCACTGCTCACCCAGGGCAAGGGTGCGCCCGCCCTGCAGGTGATGGACGCCTTTCCCGGCGGCAACGAGGTGGTCGCCGTCGAGCGACTGCGGCCGCTGGCCCGACTCATGCTGCGCGCGGCGGAAGCCTCGCCCGCAAACGGTGACCCGGCGAAAGCTGAGTACCTGCAATGCGCGCGGCTCATTGCGCGCGGCAATTTCGCGGCCGCGCTCGATGGCTTGCTGGACGTCCTGCGCCGGGACAAGCACTTCGCACAGGATGAGGCACGCCAGGTGTTCCTCGCCGTGCTTGAACTCATGGGCGAGGAAGATCCCCTGACCCGCACCTACCGCGATGAATTAGCCTCGGTTCTCTTCTAGCAGGGTGCGGAAGAACCCTTTGCGTTCGCCACGGGGCCTGGTTTCTTCTCCACATTGGGGTCTAGAAAGGCCGCCCAGTGGGATCGCACACCATCAATCACTATCCCGGTGCAACATCTCTCCCACCGACAGATTCAGTCCGGAGTTTTTCCGCAGCCTGCTTGTGAGTTGTTGGGCGGAGGGGGCTGGCTGGATGCTACGGGCTGGGTGGCCAACCACTTAGTGGTTTTAGTTGTATCTGCGAAGAAAGATCATAGGCAGTTGCCAGGTCGCTGTCGCTTTTCACAAGCACGCGCCCGGCCACGAGCACCGAGTTGTTCGGCGAGGATATCTGCTTCATGCCGCTCGGTACCTGTCCTTTCCAATTCCGCCCCGTAATGAGATAGTCTCCCGCCTGCGTACCCGTGGTGCGCGTGCCGACGTAGGCGAAATTAGTGTTTTTCGACGGATCCGTGAATTGCACGCTGTAGTAGCGATCGCTCATGTCGGGTACGTGCAAGACGAGCGGCCCTT
>JBGOXY010000031.1:0-15542 GCA_041479415.1 Anaerolineae bacterium | reverse complement strand
CGAAGTGGATGCCTTCGTCACCCACCGCACACACGAGTTCGGCCTGGAGGATCAAAAGATCCTCGGCGACGGGGTGATGACGGGCTGGGGCACCATCGACGGACGCTTGGTTTACGTCTTCTCGCAGGATTTCACCGTGTTCGGCGGCAGCCTGGGCGAGGTGCACGCCGAGAAGATCTGCAAGGTCATGGATATGGCCCTCAAGAACGGGGCGCCACTCATCGGCCTCAACGATTCCGGCGGGGCGCGCATCCAGGAGGGCGTCGTTTCGCTCGGCGGCTATGCCGACATCTTCCTCCGCAACACGCTGGCCTCCGGCGTCATCCCACAAATCAGCGCCATCATGGGCCCGTGCGCCGGCGGCGCGGTGTACTCGCCGGCTCTCACTGATTTCATTTTCATGGTGCGCGATTCCTCATATATGTTCGTCACCGGCCCGGATGTGGTCAAGGCCGTCACCCACGAAGAGGTGAGCTTCGAAGACCTGGGGGGTGCAAGTGTGCACAGCTCGCTTTCCGGCGTGGCCCATATGGTGGGCGATAACGAGGCCGATTGCCTGTACCTCATCCGCAAATTGCTCGCTTTTCTGCCGCAAAACAACATGGAGGATCCGCCCAGCCTGGCCACGCGCGACGACCCGCTGCGCACCGAGATGGCGCTGGACGGCATTATCCCCGAAGACCCCTCGCGCCCGTACGACATGCGCGACATTCTGCGGCTGATCGTCGACGACGGGGTGTTGCTCGAGGTGCAGGAGCATTTTGCCGCCAACATCGTGATCGGTTTCGCGCGCCTCGGTACCCACGCGGTGGGTTTGGTGGCCAACCAACCGGCGGTGCTGGCCGGCGTGCTGGATATCAACGCCTCCGAGAAAGCCGCACGGTTTGTGCGTTTCTGCGATGCGTTCAACATCCCCATAATCACCTTCGTCGACGTTCCCGGCTTCCTGCCCGGCACAGCGCAGGAACATGACGGCATCATTCGCGCCGGGGCCAAATTGCTCTTTGCTTACTGCGAGGCCACCGTCCCCAAGATCACTCTCATAACGCGCAAAGCCTACGGCGGCGCGTATGATGTGATGTCGTCCAAACACATCCGCGGCGACCTGAACCTGGCCTGGCCGACCGCGGAGATCGCCGTCATGGGGCCGGAAGGTGCGATCAATATCATCTTCCGTCGCGAATTGAACGAGTCCGCCGACCCGGCGGCGCGCAGGGCCGAACTCGTCCAAGAGTACCGCGACCGGTTCGCCAACCCGTTTGTGGCCGCCTCGCGCGGCTTCCTGGACGACATCATCGAACCCCACGAAACCCGGCCGCGGTTGATTAATGCGCTGCACATGCTCAGCAACAAGCGCGACGTCAACCCGTCCAAGAAGCACGGCTGCATCCCGCTGTGATCGCCGAGGTCAACGGCCATTCACTCTATTACGAAACCCACGGCCCGCCGAGCGGGCCGTGGGTGGTGGCGCTGCATCACGGGCTCGGTGCGGTGCCCGCCTGGTCCGGCCAGATCCCAGCCCTCTCACAGGCTGGCTTTCGCGTGCTGGCTTACGACCGCTGGGGCTACGGGCGATCCGCAGACCGCGCGGATTTGCCGCTGGATTATCTCGACCAGGAGCCCGAGGATCTGGGCCATCTAATGGATGGGCTTGCCATACAGCAGGCACATCTGCTGGGACATTCCGATGGCGGCACGATCGCCCTGCTCTTCGCCGCGCGCTATCCGCGGCGCGTGTTGCGCATGGTCGTGGCGGCAGCGCACATCTACAACGAAGAGGTGGGGCGACAGGGCCTGCGCCAGACGCGTAACCGCTACCAGCGCGAGGCGCCCTTTCGTGAGGTATTCCAGGCAATGCACGGCGAGCGTAGCGATCGCGTGGTACTGCGCTGGCTCGACCGCTGGCTGGCCGATGACACGACGCAATTGGAGATGCGCGCCGTGCTGAGTGAGATTGACGCGCCGACGCTTGTCATCCAGGGCGAACTCGACGAGTTCGCTTCGCTCCAGCATGCGCGCGATATTGCGGCCGGGATTCGCGGCGCTGAACTGTGGCTGATCCCCGGCTGCCGACACAACCCAAACCTGGAACGAACCGCAGAGTTCAACACGCGGGTGATAGAATTCTTGGCCCGCCCTGGCCCTGCGGCCGGATAGCATCGCACCGGGTGCTGGCGGGCCCGATCGACCTGGAGAGGTATGTTCAAGAAGGTTTTGATTGCCAATCGCGGTGAGATTGCGGTGCGCATCCTGCGTGCCTGCCGCGAATTGGGTCTGCAGACGGTCGCCGTCTTCTCGGAGGCCGACCGCCAGGCCCTGCACGTGCGCTATGCCGACGAGGCCTATCTGCTCGGCCCGGCGCCCGCGCGCGAGTCCTACCTGCGCATGGACCGTCTGCTCGATATTGCGCGCCGTTGCGAGGCGGATGCCATCCATCCCGGTTACGGGTTCCTCGCCGAACGCGAGGATTTCGCGCACGCCTGCGAAGCGGCTGGCATCACCTTCATCGGGCCGCGCCCCTCAGCCATTGCGGCCATGGGCGACAAGATGGCCGCACGCAACACCGTCTCGCGGGCCGGCATCCCGGTGGTGCCGGGCACCGAGGGCGAGGGCGATCTGAGCGACGAGGCGCTCATCGCGATCGCCCCGCAGATCGGGTTTCCATTGTTGATCAAGGCCACCTCCGGCGGCGGCGGCAAAGGCATGCGCATTGTCGAGTCGCAGGAGGATCTGCCCGGCCTGCTGCACGCCGCGCGGCGCGAGGCCGAGGCGGCCTTCGGCGACGGCAAGGTTTATCTCGAGAAGGTGATTCACGCCGCACGGCACATCGAATTCCAGATCCTGGCCGATGCGGAAGGGAATGTGATTCACCTGGGCGAACGCGAGTGTTCGCTGCAGCGCCGACATCAGAAACTCCTGGAGGAATCGCCTTCGCCCTTCATCGGCGGGAACGAGGAACTGCGCCAGCGGATGGGTGAGGTCGCCTGTCGCGCGGCGGCCAGCGTTAACTACCTCAATGCGGGCACGATCGAATTCCTGGTGGACCACGATCGCAACTTCTTCTTCCTCGAAATGAACACCCGCCTGCAGGTGGAGCATCCGGTGACCGAGATGGCCACCGGCATCGACATTGTCAAAGAACAGATTCGCATTGCGCGCGGCCGCCGCTTGCGCTACACCCAGGCCGAGGTCCGGTTCAACGGCTGGGCCATCGAGTGCCGCATCAACGCTGAGGACCCGTACAATAACTTCATGCCCTCCGTCGGGGTGCTGTCGAACGTGCTCATGCCCACCGGCCCCGGGGTGCGCGTCGACACCTGCGCCTATCCGGGGATGGAGGTAACGCCTTATTACGACTCCCTGCTCTCCAAGCTCATCACCTGGGGCGAATCACGAGCCGAGGCCATCCTGCGCATGCGCCGGGCGCTGGAGGAGTATCACCTGATCGGCGTCAAGAACAACATCCCCTTCCACCAAGCGCTGCTCGACTCGCATCGCTTCTTGGCCGGTAGTTTCGATACGCGCTTCGTCGAGGATCGCTTTTCCATCGACGACACTCAGGACGGCCGCGAGGTGCATCCGGAGGTGGCCGCCATCCTGGCCACGCTCGTGGCCCACCATCAGACTCAGCTTTCGGCCCAGATCGTTCAGCGCGGCCAACGGGATACCAGCAACTGGAAATGGATTGGCCGCTGGGAGCGCATGCAGCGCTAGGCACACTGGCCATGAATTACATCACCACCGTCGGCAATCGCACGTACACCATCCAAATCAACGATGAGAATCACGTCACGCTCGATGGCGGCGTGCTGGAGGTGGATTGGCATCCGCTGCCAGGGCAGCCCGTCTACTCTGTGCTGATCGACGACCAATCGTACGAGGCCTATGTGCTGCCCACCGAAGGCGGCTATCAGGTGCAAATGCGCGGCCTGCTCTATGAAGTGCGCGTCGAAGACGAGCGCGAACTGCGCCTGCGAGCCGCCATGGAGCAGGACCTTCCCGCCAGCAGCGAATACCCGCTGCGCGCGCCCATGCCCGGGCTGGTGGCGGCCGTCCCCGTCAACGAAGGCCAAACGGTGGACAAGGGCACCGTCCTGATCGTGCTCGAGTCGATGAAAATGCAGAACGAGCTCAAGGCGCCGCGGGCGGGGCGGGTGGCTCACATTCGCGTGCGTGCCGGGCAGACGGTGGAACAGAATCAGACGCTGCTCATCGTCGAATGACAGGCGGCTCCGCCCGCCGACCGCTCTCTGGCATTTGCGATGACACCCCCTACCGCCGCCCGCCTCGAAATCGAAGTTAAGCTTCATATGGCGGACCTCGCCCCACTGCGCGCGGCACTCGCCGCCCGCGCCGCGCCGCGTGAGCAGCCTCGCATGCTCGAGGTCAACCTGCGCTTCGATACACCCGAGGGCACTCTGGCCCAGCGCCGCGAAATCCTGCGCTTGCGCCGCAGCCGCGACGTGCGCCTGACTCACAAGCGCCCCGCCCAGCCGGCGGGCGAGCTGCTCGGCCGTCCCGAAGTCGAAGTGGTCGTTGAGGATTTCGAGGCGACGCGCGAGGTGCTCGAGCGCTTGGGCTTTGTGGTCGTCGTGCGTTACGAAAAGTACCGCGCGGTATACAATCTGGGGACGGTTCAGGTGGCCCTCGACGAGCTCCCCTTCGGTGCATTCGTAGAGCTTGAAGGGCCTTCGGCCCAGGCGCTCAAGCAGGCTGCTCGCGATCTCGGCCTCCCCTGGACCCAGGTCTTTCAAGGGAGCTACCTGAACATCTTCGACTGGCTGCGTGAAAACCGCGGACTGACCGCACGCAACCTGACATTCGCAGAGTTCGCCAGCATCGAACTGGCCGACCTGGGCCTGCCGCAGAGCGCGGCAGAAATCGCGCACCGCTGAAGGCGGACCCCATGACCGCTTCGTCCTTGGATCCACAACAGGAGTGGGAGGAGTCGATCCTCCAGCCTTCGCTCACCCGCCTGCCGGAGAGGCGCAAGGTCTTCCTCACCGCCTCCGGGATTCCCCTTGAACGCGTCTATTTGCCGGCCGCCTTGGATGAGGATTACCTCCGCCGCCTGGGGTTCCCGGGCCAGGACCCCTTCACCCGCGGCGTGCAGCCCACAATGTATCGCGCGCGCCTGTGGACAATGCGCCAGTACGCCGGATTCGGCAGCGCGGAGGATTCCAACCGCCGCTATCGCTTCTTGCTTGCCCAGGGTCAGACCGGGCTTTCGGTGGCGTTCGACCTGCCCACACAGATCGGCCTGGACCCCGATCACGCGCTGGCCGCAGGCGAGGTCGGCCGAGTGGGCGTTTCGCTTTTCAGCCTGCCCGAGATGGATCGCCTGGTGGAGGGCATTCCGCTCGAGAAGGTCAGCACCAGCATGACCATCAACGCGCCCGCCGCGATTCTGATGGCGCTGTACGTGGCCGCGGCCAAACGGCAGGGGGCCGAGGTGCGGCGGCTGCGCGGGACCGTGCAGAATGACATCCTCAAAGAGTACATTGCCCGCGGCACGTACATCTTCCCGCCGGCGCCCTCGATGCGTCTCGTGGCGGAGGTCATTCGCTACTGTCATGCCAACCTCCCGGAATGGAACACCATTTCCGTCTCTGGCTATCACATCCGCGAGGCCGGATCGGATGCGGTTCAAGAACTCGCCTTCACCCTGGCCAATGGTATCGCCTACGTCGAGGCGGCCCGCCAGGCCGGGCTGGCCGTGGATGAATTCGCACCGCAGCTGGCCTTCTTCTTCAACGCGCACAATCACCTGCTGGAGGAAATCGCCAAGTTCCGCGCGGCGCGCCGCATGTGGGCGCGCGTGATGCGCGAGCGCTTCGGCGCGCGCGACCCGCGATCGCTGATGCTGCGCTTCCACGCGCAGACCGGCGGCTCAACTCTCACCGCGCAAGAACCCGAGAACAACGTGGTGCGGGTGACGGTCCAGGCGCTGGCCGCCATCCTGGGCGGCGCGCAATCGCTGCACACCAACAGCCTGGATGAAGCGCATGGCCTACCCAGCCAGCATGCAGTGCACCTCGCGCTGCGCACCCAGCAGGTGCTGGCCCATGAATCGGGCGTCGCCGACACCATCGACCCGCTGGCCGGTTCGTATGCGCTGGAAGCACTCACCGACGAGATTGAGCGCCGCGCGCTCGAGTACCTGCACACGATTGACGAGATGGGCGGGGCGCTAGCGGCCATCGAACGAGGCTATCCGCAATCCCAAATCGAGGAGGCCGCCTACCAGGCGCAGCGCGCGATCGAAAGCGGCGAGTCGCTCGTGGTGGGGGTGAATGCATTTGCCGACGAGCCCGCGGTCGGCGGCCCGCCGCGCGCGGCGATCGCCCCGCAGCCGGTGGACCCTGCCCTCGAAAGCGGCCAGCGCGAGCGGCTGGCCCAGCTGCGCGCGGCACGCGATGGCGCCCGGGCGGCCGAGCTGCTGTCGCGCGTCGAGCACGCGGCGCGCACGACGGAACCGCTCATGCCGCTCTTTGTGGAGGCGGTGGAAGCTGGAGCCACACTCGGCGAGCTGTGCGGTGTATTGCGTGAAGTGTGGGGAGAATACCGCCCCACTTGAGACTCCGCCCGGCCCTCGCGGCCGCGCTCACACGGCGTTTGAGGATTCCAACTATGGCTAATGTCGTGCACGTAGACCATCTGGCAATCGTTGTCGAGGATCTCGACCGCGCCCTGGCCTTCTGGCGCGACGCACTCGGCCTGACCCTCGCGAAAACCGAGACGCTGCCTGAGCAACAGGCCGAAATCGCCTTCCTGCCGCTGGGGGAGTCGCAAGTGGAGTTGGTACGGCCGACGGACACCGAATCGGGCACCGCCCGCTTCCTTGCCAAGCGCGGCCCCGGGCTGCATCATGTCTCGTTCGAGGTGACCGACCTGCCGGCCATGCTCCGCCAGCTCAAAACTCACGGCGTACGTTTGATCAACGAGCAGCCCGTCTCAGGAGCGGGCGGTTCCCAGGTGGCCTTCGTTCATCCCGAGAGCACCGGCGGCGTGCTGGTGGAGTTGTGCCAGCCGGCAGAAGAGTCATAACACACCGTCCACATACTCCCAGATCCTGATCGTCCGTCCCGCGGGACCCTGGTGGGAATCCAGGAGATCAGCCATGTGAGCTGACCTCCCGCGTACGTGGGACGAGACCAGACCCCAGTTCCCGATTGCCCATCACTGGGTCCCCGCCTCGAGCACGCGGGGACGACGATCTTTGCCGGATCGCGCGCATCCGCCGAGAATCGAAGAGGTCAGCTTTGTGAGTTGACCTCCTGCACGACTGGGACGAGCGCAACCTCCAGTTCCCGATCGCCAACCATTGGGTCCCCGCCTCGAACCCGCGGGGACGACGTTCTTTGCCGGATCACGCACATCCGGCGAGAATCGAAGAGGTCAGCTTTGTGAGCTGGCCTCTCGTGTCGTTGGGACGAGTTCGACCCCCAGTTCACGATTTCCGATCACCGGGCCCCCGCCTTGAGCACGCGGGGACGATGAGCATTAGGTTCCTGGCGGGATCCCACGAGACAGTTCGCATTTGAGGCTTGTATCGTGTGGCGCCGGAAGGCACTCGCCGTGTGTGCACCACACCGCAGCACCGGCCCGCGTCTCACATCGCGGCTACCCTCGCCGCGTGTGCCGCCCACGGGACTCGTGCGCATCCCGTGCGTGTGCAGTCAAGTGTAAGGCGTGCTATGCCCTCTTCCAACAGTTCTCGCTTGGGCCTCGCACCCCTATCGGTTCAACGCCCTTTCCACTGCGGTACACGCTTCGCGAGAAAAGCCTGCATCCCCTCTTTCTGATCCTCGCTCCCAAACAGCAGGTAGAACAATCGTCGCTCATGCGCCAGGCCTTCACGCAAAAAGCTCTGACTGGCGTGGTTCACCGCTTCCTTCCCGAGGCGTACGGCCAGCGGCGCGCGGGCGGCGATCTCCTCGGCCAGCTTGAGAGCCTCATCGAGGTAGCTCGCCACCGGTACCACGCGGTTGACCAGCCCGCAGCGCAGCGCCTCCTCGGCGGTGAGCGTGCGCCCGTTGAGCACCATTTCCATGGCCAGTGCCTTACCGACGGTTCGCGTCAGGCGCTGCGTGCCACCCGCACCGGGGATCACTCCGATGTTGATTTCGGGTTGGCCGAAGCGCGCGCTGTCGGAGGCCACGATCATATCGCACGACATGGCCAGCTCATTGCCTCCCCCCAGGCACCAGCCCGAGACGGCGGCGATGATCGGCTTGCGGAAGTGCGCCATCTCGTCGAAGAGATCGATGTGGCCGGAGGTCAACATCTCCACCGCCGAACGGTCGGCCATCTCACGGATGTCGGCGCCGGCCGCGAAGGCCTTCTCGTCACCACAGATGACCATCGCACCCACGTCGGCCTGGTCCTCAAAGGCGGTCAGTGCGCGGCCGAGTTCGCGCAGGAGTTCTGCATTGAGCGCGTTGCGCGCCTCCGGCCGGTTGAGTCGAATGAGCCCCACACGCCCGCGCGTTTCAACAAGCAGGTGCTGGTAGGTTGTCATAGCTTCCCTCTCCGTGATGGAAACCCGCATCCACCGGGTTGCGCACGCGTCTCAGGCCGGCGTGGCAGGCTGCAGCTCAGCGGTAAGCGCGGCATGCATGAGTTGTGCAGTGTGTTCCCAGGTGTGCGCCAGCGCGTTCTTGGCAATCCAGGTGAGTGTGATCGGCCCCTGAGTCTCATGTTGCCCCACCCGCGTCCAGTCCGCGCCGCGCAAAAGGAGCATCTCCGCCTGTCGCGCTTCGAGGAATCCTTCGAGCATCTCCGCCAGCGGGCGCGCGGCCAGCCATTCGCGTTGCATCGCCCTTTCGTCGACCACTTCCAAGAAAGGGCGCTCCTCCTGCACGACACGTCGCACACGCGGCAAGTAGATGCGCGCCTCGACCACCCACAGGTGATGCAGTGTCTGATGGACGCTCCATTCACCTGGTTCGGGCGCGGCCTGGAGGTGTTCCGGCGGGATTCGCCCGAGCACTTCGGCCAATTCATGTGCGCTTCGTGTAAGAAGCGCGAGTATTCGGTTCGCATCACTGGTCACGTGCACAACCTCCCGCCCATTTTCGGGCGCACTCTAGATGCATAGATTCTCCGGCATCTTCCTGGCCGGCCAGACCTGCGTATTCGCTCGCGAAGGGCCACACCGTGGGTTGACGCGGGAGTGATCTCGCCATCGGCATCGGCGATGACTGCCGCATTGCCTTTGGTTCCCACAGACACGGTCAACTTCGCTGCGGGCCTTCCAGCAATACCCGGTCTGGCCCGCGCCCAGCCTCCCAGGGATAGATCACCCGCGCATCCGTGATCGCTCCAAAATAGTCCGGTTTGGTTTGCCCGAACAGCGAGCGCTGAGGGTTGTAGTGGAAGACGCACAACTCGGGAAGTCCGCCCGCCGCCATGACCCGGTTCTTGACCGCCGTGATCGTCCGCCCGGATCCCCACACGTCATCGACGACCAGGATACGCCGTCCGCGCAAGAGCGCGCTATCGGGGAACATGATGAACTGCGGCCAGGCCACCAGGCCGGCGGCGCGCGGAGCATTCGGCCGGTCTTCCTCCATTTCGGCTGGGAAGTCCACCGAGGCGATGAGGATGTGCTTGATGTTCAGGGCCTCGCTCAACAGCCCGCCGGGCACGATGCCGCCGCGGGTGATGACCACCATGCCCTCGTACTCACCGCGGAACTGGGGAATCAGAACGTCCACCAGGCGGTCCACGTCCTCCCAGCGGAGCAATTCGCGTCGGGTCGGCATGGCGGCACTCCTTGAGGATGGTGCGCAGCGCGCGCGAGGGCCAATCGCACCGGGGTTAGGTCAATCATAGCATTGCGCCTGCCCGCTCACAAACCGCGTGCTTTTACTGCCCTTCAGGCATGCGGCTCGGCCGGCTCACCCACTAGTACATAGGGCTCACCGCGCACGTGGGTGAGGAAGAGCGTGCGGCTGGCTTCGCCCCGCAAGCGCAGTGCGTGCTCGAGCTCGAGCGGCTCGAGCGGCGAACCACGCTTCTTGATCACCACCTGACCAACGCCATGCACGCGCAGCCACTCACGTAGGCGCTTGAGGCCGAAGGGCATGGCGGCTTCGAGGGCAAAGACCCTCGCAAATGGAGTGGGCACCCGACGGCTGGAGGTCAGGTAGGCAATGTCCGGGTCGATCTGCGCTGCACCGATCCGGTGGGCAAGCTCCGCCACCAACCCCGCCCGCATCACGGCCGGGTCGGGCTCGTACAAGAATCCGAGCGGGTCACTCATTGGCGCCGCATCCGGCGAAGTGGCGGTCAGGCTCTCTCCCTGCGGGAGCAGCGTCGCGCGGCGCGGCACGCTGCGCAGCGCGCCCAGCCACAGCATGGCTTCCTTGAGTTCGCCGTCCAGCGAAACGAACTCGACCTCCGCCTCGGATTGCGGCAGCTCGCGCAGGTCGACTCCCGGCGAGAGCTTGACCCCCATCGGACGTTCGGGCCGCGCGCGGTGCCAATCCAGCACCGCGGGGAGGGGCGGCGAGTAGGCGAATGTGCTGAACCTGCGGCGGCCCGCCTCGCGCCGCGAGGGATCACAGAAGATGGCGGCGTGCTCAAGTCCGAGGGCACGCAAGAAGCCGTGGGCTCCTAAGTCCGCCCGCACCCAGCGTGCGTGCACGCCATACGCGGCAAGGTTCACGCGCGCCATGACGAGGCGCAGCTCGTCGCGATCGACCGCCATGACTTCGCTCACGGCGGCCAGATGCAGCGCATCGCCGCCGATGCCACACCCCAAATCGACCACGCGTGGCAGGCCGATGAAGCGCTGCGCGTGATAATGCCCGACCACTTCGGTCGTGGCCTGCTCCAGCGCCTCGCGCGTGAAGTACATGGCCGACGCGCGCGAGAACTTGCGCCGGGCTCGAGCGCGCAAGAGGGCCGTATCCAGCGCGACGCCGGCCAGCGCCCGCGAGGCACCCGGCACCGCCCGGCGCAGGGCGCTCAACGCCGAAAGATAGGCTTCTTCGCCTGAGGCGAGACCTTCTGCGGCACGCAGGAGTTCCTGCCCGCCGGGGGTGAGCAGTTCGTGGAAGAGCGCGGGGTTCACTTACGCGGCGTGGCCGCGCTGCGGCCGGCGATCTGGCCAAGCAGCGCCAGTAGTTCGTCCCACTCCTCGCGGAAGAAATGCAGCGTGACGTTTCCCAATTCAAGATGCCAGGTCGGTTCACCGTCGGGTTCCACTGCACTGTAGACCATGTAGTTGTCGGTTTCGGCGAGCGTCTCGGTGTGAATCTCGGGCGGTTCGGCCATTCCCAACTCCCTCCGGGCATCAGCCCATGCGCATCATCGCGCGGTCTTTCCCTTAGCACGTCGCCTGCACACCATACGGCCAGCCGGCGCGCCGTGGCTTTCGATCGTTACTTTCTCGCTCACACCCTCGCCACTGGCGGTTGAGAGGGGGCCGCGGGAGGCGGAGAAAGTTCCTCGACCCCGACCGCGTCCGGCCAGGGCGGCATGTCGAACATCTTGGCGTAAAGGTATCGGCCGATGCTCTTGAGCGTCGCCAGAATGGGCGCGGCCAGGAGCAGCCCGGCAATGCCGGCTAGGCTGGCACCCACCAGCGCGCCAACGATGACCAGCACCGGATGCAACCCAACCGATTTGCCGATGATGCGCGGCACCAGCAGGTTGTTTTCCAGTTGCTGCAGCACGATGGCCGCGACTGCAATCACGATGGCATACGCCAGAGGCGTCAGCCCCAACCAGTTGGTGGGCTGGAAGAGAGCGATCGCCACCGCCGCCACCCCATTCGCCAGCGGCCCGACGATCGGCACGAACTCCACCAAGCCGGCGGTGAGGCCGATGACCAGCGAGTAGCGCAACCCGAGGGCGGTCATCGTGAGCCCTACTGCCAAGCTCATGACTAACGCAAGAATCGCTTGCCCGCGCAGGAAGGCGTTCCAAATCGGGCCGAGTTCAGAGAAGAGGCGTTCGGCGTCTTTGCGGTACGGCGGCGGGACGATGCGCATGACCGACATTTCCACCGCATACAGATCGTGCAGGAGATAGTAGGAGACGGCCAGGATGAACACGATCCAACCCAAGAACTGCACTGCCGATGAGGCCGCACCGGTGGCCATACCCGCCAGGCCACTCACCAACTGCTGGGCGCTATTGACCAGCGGCGTCTCAAAGGATGCCAGGTCGAGGGTTGAGAGGTCAATCGTGTAAGGCCCGATCATGAACGGCCGGGCCGAGGTTTCGCGCAGGAAAATCGGAATATTGCGAATGAGGGCCTGCATCCCGCTGATCAGGCCGGTCAATTGCTGCTGGATGAGAAAGCCCACCCCGCCCAGGATCGAGAGTAGCAGCAACACCAGCACAAGGTAGATGAGGCCGACCACCACGCGCCGCGGCATGCGCGAACGGCGCATGATCCACACCACCACCGGGTTGAGTAGGTAAGCCAGGATGAACGACAGGATCAGCGGGCTGACGAGATTCTGGAAGCGGATGAGCAGCGCCGCAACCAGGGCCACCCCGATCACGGCCACAAAGGATTTTGTGCGCGTGGTCCAGCGGGGCGAACCGGCAGGCTGATTGATCACCGTGACAACCCCCAGGGAACAGCATGGGGCGAGCGGAGGCTCGCCCCATGCTCACACAAGCGACTAGTTGCGGCCGCGTCCGCCGCCCGGGCGTCCACCACCTGGGCCGCTTCGCCCGCCGGGCCGCCCGTCACGCGAGCGCGATCCCGATCCGCCGGAGGGACGCCGGTCGCGTTCCAGTGCCTCTTCGGCCGTCCAGCCTTCCAGCACGGCCTGCCGCGAGAGGCGTACCTTGCCCTCCGGGTCGATGGCCGTCACCATGACGGTGATCTCATCGCCGACCTTGCACACATCCTCGACCTTCTCGACTCGCGTCGAGTCGAGCTGCGAGATATGCACCAGGCCGTCCATGTTGGGCAGGATTTCGACGAACGCCCCGAAATCGGCCACGCGCACCACCTTGCCGGTGTAGATGCGCCCCACCACCGGGGTTTCGGTGAGCGATTCGATTTCCTTGCGCGCCTTCTCTGCGCTCGGTCCGTCGGTGGCGGCAATGAACACCCGCCCGTCGTCCTCGATATCGATCTTTACCCCGGTCTCTTCCTGGATCCTGCGGATGATCTTGCCGCCCGGGCCGATCACCGCGCCGATCTTCTCTGGATCAATCTTGAGGATGGTCATGCGCGGAGCGTGGGGTTTGAGTTCCGACCGCGGTTCAGGCAGGCAGGCGCGGATCTTTTCGAGGATCGCCAGGCGCGCCGTCTTGGCCTGGGCCAACGCCTCAGCCATGATACGCGGCGTGATGCCCTTGATTTTGATGTCCATCTGCATTGCGGTAATGCCCTGCGCGGTGCCGGCCACCTTGAAGTCCATATCGCCTAGGTGATCCTCCACGCCCTGGATGTCGGTCAGGATGGCATAACGCTCGCCGTCCTTGATGAGCCCCATGGCGATGCCCGCCACAGGCGTCTTGATCGGCACGCCGGCATCCATCAGGGAGAGGGTCGAACCGCACACCGAGGCCATCGAGGTCGATCCGTTGGAGGAGAACACCTCCGAGACCAAGCGCACGGTGTAGGGAAATTCCTCAATGTCGGGCAGCACCGGTACGAGAGCCCGTTCGGCGAGCGCACCATGCCCTACGTCGCGCCGCGACGAGCCGCGCAGCATGCGCACTTCGCCGGTGGAGAAGGGCGGGAAGTTGTAGTGATGCAGGTAACGCTTGAGGGCGGTCGGCGCCAGGCCGTCGAGCTCCTGCGCTTCGCGCGGCGTGCCCAGCGTGGTGAGGGTCATCACCTGCGTTTCGCCGCGGGTAAAGAGGCCCGAACCATGCGCGCGCGGGCTCAGGTCCACCTCGCACGAAATCGGGCGGATGGCGGTCAGCGTGCGGCCGTCGGGTCGTGCTCCGTCGTTGAGAATGCGCTGGCGCACTTCGTGTCGATAGATATCGTGGAAGGCCTCGCGCAGATCGCTCTCGGCCATATCCGCGTCGTCGACGAAGCCGGCCAGCACTTCGCCCTCCAGTGCGTCGAGCACCGACTGGCGTTCGATGCGGTCCATCTCGTCGCGCAGCATATCCGCCAGGCGCGTGCCCACCTTCTCCGAAACCGCCGTGCGTAACTCCTCGGTCAGGGCACGGGAGGGATAGCTGGATTTAGGCTTGCCCAGCTCGCCGGCCATCTTCTCCTGCAGGTCGATCAGCGGCTGCATCGCGCGGTGCGCGAGTTCCAGTGCCTCCACCATCAACTCCTCGGGCACTTCGCGCGCACCGGCCTCCACCATCAGCACCGCATCGCGCGTGCCGGCCACGCGCAAGTCGAGGGCCGAGCGGTCAATCTCATCATAGGTGGGGTTGACCACCCACTGCCCTTCCAGGCGCGCAACGCGCACCGCGGCCACCGGGCCGCCCCACGGGACATCGGAAATCGTGAGCGCCGTCGAGGCGGCCACAATGCCCAGGATGTCGAGTGGATTCTGCCCGTCGGCGGAGAGGGCGTACATGATGACCTGCACATCGTTGCGCATGTCTTTGGGGAAGAGCGGCCGCAGCGGGCGATCGGTCAGGCGCGCCGTGAGGATGGCCGCCTCCGAGGGTCGCCCTTCGCGGCGGAAGAACGAGCCGGGAATGCGCCCGCCGGCATACATGCGCTCTTCGAAATCCACGGTGAGCGGGAAGAAATCAATCCCTTCGCGCAGGGTCTTGCTCATGGTCGCGGAGGCGAACACAATCGAATCGCCGACGCGGACGGTCACCGCGCCGCCCGCCAGGGCGGCCAGCTTTCCCGTCTCGATCGTGAAGGTCTTGCCCTCCACAACCGTTTGGAAGGATCGTGCTTCAGGCATTGTCAGCTCCAGTGGCGGTCGTGCCGGTTAGGGACTGGGAGCCGGCCGTCAACGCGATTTGCGCTGCCGTTCGCCCTCCAATACCCAACCATGGCGGCCGCCTAACCTAAGTGGGGATCTTGCGGAACGTTATCCGAATTATCATTGTAGACGAGAAGAAAAGATTGTGCAAGGTTGCCCGAGCGCGGCCGCTCCTGTGCGCGATTCTTCCCCCCTTCTTGACATCTCCATGCCTTATCTTTGGCTCTCAACGGTCGCATGGTCGCCTTCGCCCGATCGTCGCGGTAACCGTGAGCGCCTTCGGGGTACGGCGACCTGCATGGGCGTCTGTCGCGCGCCGCACACTCAGGTTAAGCCGTGCATGCAAATGACCTCGCAGGCCGCGCCTTCTAATTCCTCCATTCGCGTGCCATTGACAATCCGACGTCTCTTCTCTACAATGCGCCCTAGAACCACGGGGAGCCCGTAGTCCGGGCTGAGAGGAGGGCGCCAAGCCCTCGACCCGCTGAACCTGACCCGGGTAATGCCGGCGGAGGGAGAAACGAGCCGCAGTTTCAACCACCCTCCCCGGCGGAGGGTGGTTTTGTCTATGGTGCATGAACGCGCGGTTATCTTCGCCAATGGCGAGGTGGCAGATCCCATCGCGGTGCGCGCCCGTCTGCGCTCCGGCGACTGGCT
>JBGOXY010000030.1:0-15594 GCA_041479415.1 Anaerolineae bacterium | reverse complement strand
TGGGGCGGCGTGGCCAGCACCGCATTGCGCACCAGGTGATACAGCAATTGGCGCACGCAAGCTCGGTCGGCCTCGGCGTCGAAGGTCGTCTCGGGCAATTCGAGGTGGATGCTCAGCTCGCGTTCGCGAATCAATTCGCTGGAGGCTGTCAGGGCCGCATCGACCTCTTCGGCGACCTCCAGCGGGCCCCAATCGACCGGGGCTTCGGAACGGGCGAACGCGGCCAGGTTTTCGAGATCCTGCGCCAAAGCTTCGGCCTGATAAGCTCTATCACGCAGGTGCTCAAGAGGCTGACGCTGCATCGAGCCCAGTAACGCCGCGCCCTGACCGGCCACAAGTTCGGAGTCGCTGCGTACCGAAAGGACAGCCTTGAGGAGTTCGCGGGCGAGGGAGAGGACCACCTGTTCGCCGAGGAGCCCGCCGCGGGCCGGGGGCAGCGCACCCGCCGGCTCATCCCAACCCACGCCCTGACGCTCCAGTTCCTTTTCGGCACGGTCAAGGGCCATCCGCAGTCGCTGGACCTCTTCGCTCTGTTCGGCCATGAACTCGTGCAGGACTTCACCCGAAGGGGAAGGGACGGGCTGACCCGCCAGGCTGGCTCGCAGCGAAGCGATCACCTCGTCCCGATTGAGCAGCACTTGAGAGAGGCCTTCTTCCAGGCGAGAGACTTCGGCCTCCATCTCCTTAAGGCTTTCCGGCTGCGTCCGCTGGGTAAGCTGCACCTCCAGCGAGTCGGCACGCCGGCGTTCGGCTTGCAGGTCCTCTTGCGCCTGGCGCAGGCGGAAGCCGAGGTCGGAGTTATCCTCGCGCAAATTGGCCAACTCGGCATCCGACATCAGCGCCCGCGCTCGCGGCGGCTCGCGCGGCTCCTCGGGCAGCAACTGCGCGGGGGCCAGGTCGGTGACGAGCGGCGCGGCGAAGGCGCCCAATGTGCGCTGATCCTCGCTGCTCCATTCGCGGCCGCTGTAGGGTGATAGAACGAGCAAGGCCGTGCTGGCATTTGTGCCGGCGGCCAACGGCATCAGCATCGCCGGGCCGGGTTGGGGCAATCCCACCGCCTCGGCCACACGCTTGTAGTCGGCCGGCAAGTCGGCCGCAGAATAGGTGTGGACACCCTCTTGAGCGAGTTGGGCGATGATGCGTCCACTCTGGTCGCCCGGCAGGTATGCGCCGAGGAGGGGCTGCGAGCGCACGAGATCGTATCCGGCGGTGATAAGTAGACCGGCCCCATCTTCCGCACGCGCAAGGGTCAGCGCTACATCCGCATTGAGTGTGCGCGCGGCCCAAAAAGCAAGGTCCTCCGCCATCGAACGAGCCGCCGTGGGCGGGCCGGCCTCGCCCGGGGTGCCTGAGGGCACAGGTTCGTCGCTGACCGCAGGCATGACCGGCACCGCTGCGGCATGTGCCGGGCGGCTGGCCAGCACCGCGATCCACACAACGAACAGCGGATAAACGATCACCTCCGCAGCTCGCAGCAGCGTGGCGAAATCCTCATCCGGTCGGCGCAGCACGCCTTGCACCACCGCGCCGGCGAGAAGCAGGCCCATGGTCGCCAGGGCCATCCCGCGCAGCGCGGGGCGGCGCACGAACAGGAGGGCCGTGCCGATCACCGCCGTCAGCGCGAGGCTTGCATCCCACAGGGGGGCGAGCAAGGTTGTGTTGAATCGCAGATCCGGGATCTGGAGAGCCGTGGAGTAGAGCAGCACGCTGGAGGCCAGAGCGAGCACAAGCGCCAGCCCGGCCGTTGTGAAAGCGATCAGCGCAGCCAGCCGCCCACTCGATTGGAGCAGCAGCCACACGAGGAGCACGGCCGAGATGAGACTCGTGGCGCGATCGGCATTGCCGAGCGCCGTTCGGGCAAATGCACCGCCGTCCCACGCGGCCCACACCGCGAGCAGCGCGAGCACGACGCGCAGGGCGACCATCACGCCCAGGCCGAGCGCGAGACGCGTCCATGGCTCGCGCCCCAGGTGTGCCCGCCATGTCGCCGCCAAGAGCAGGCCCAGAACCAGCGCGAGGAGGAGAACCAGGTTGGCCGGTGGCAGGCTGAGGGCGTCGAGGATACCGGGGGATGTGCTCAAGGAGCGGCCCTTTCTGTGAGCACGGAGTCAGTGGCCCGACTATCTTATCATGGGCAGGCGCGCGAGCGCCCACAGCCCCTCAAAGGATGCGTTGCGCACGCGTCCATCCGGGTCGGCCAGACTGCGCTTGAGGACTCGCATGCGCTCGGGAAAGGCAGCCTGCCGCCAGGCTTCGGCCGCGGCCAGACGCTCGCGCGGATTGCCCTCGGCCAGAGCGCGCTCGAGCACCCCCATTGCGCCGGCACCGCTGGGCACGCCGGTTCCGCGGGAGGCGGCGAACGCGACCAGCCAGGGCAAGTCCGCAGCGTCCGCAGGTTTGGCCGGCGGCGGATCTTCGGGAGTGGCTTCCAGCGCTGTGGCGGCTGCGGTTCGTACCACCCATTCCTTATCGTCGCGCGAAACCTTGCGCAGCACGTCCACCACCCACGGCTCGTTGATCTGCGCCAGGCCGCCGATCGAGGTGCGGCGCACCAGGGCGTCCGAGTCGGTGGCCGCCTCGCGCAGAATCGGGTATCCCTCCTCGCGGTCGAAAGACAAGCCGAAGCTCGCCGCGCGGCGAGCGTCCTCCTCGCCGGTGAGCAACGTGCGGCCGAGCGCCTCGGCCGCCTCCTTGCGCCCCATGCGCCCCAGTCCCATGCCAGCCGCCCAGCACACCTCACGATTGGCCGAACCGAGCAGATCATCCAGCCCGGCGATGGCGCCGCCGTCGCGCAGCGCGCCGAGCCCGAGGGCCCCCAGCACTTGTCCCTCGCCGTCATCCGCCGCCTCGAGCATCTGACGGAACAAGACCAGGATGCCCGGGTCGAGCGAGGCGACCAGTGCGCATGCACAACGAGCGCGTAAAGGGCCGGGCCAGCGTTCATTGCGCACCACACCCGCCAGACGCCGCAAGACGTCCGATCTCCATTCGGCCTCGCCCGCATTGCGCAGCCACGCGGCGCATTCCAGCAACGCGTTGGCTTCGCGCACCCAGGGCACGAGGCGCAACGTGGTGTCGGCTCCGCTCGAGGTGGGCAGGCTGTCGGAGGATGTCGTCAGGCGGTCGCGAATGAGAGGCCCAAGATCCAGCACATCGCCGGCGAGCGAGAGCGCCACCTCAGTGAAGGCGGTGCTGGGCAGAGCGAGCAGCGCCTCGGCCGAGCCGACCCGCGCGCTGCGTGCCAGGTGGTGCGCCGCCAGGCGGCCCGCGATGGCCGGATGCGCAAAGGCCAGGCGGCCCGCCACTGTGGCGCGCCAAATGCCGCGGGCGACCAACTCCGCCGACACCGCGCCGATGTCCACCGCCGGGCGGGTCTCGATCCCCGTGGCGGACGACAGGGCGCGTTCGCCATCGGAGCGGCTGAGCACGGCTACCCCGGCGGCGACCATCGTCCCCGCCAATTGCATCAGGCCGGGGACCCAGGCCGGTTCGCACTGGCGGCGCACCAGCGCGTCCAGATCGCTGGCCGACGTCTTGCCCAGCGCATCGCCTGCGCAGGCCGACCATAAGCGCAGCGTGATCTCGAGCGGCGAAGTCAGCGCAGCCGGAACGGACAACCACCCACGCAAGATGTCGGCCGATGGCCAATCGGCGGAGGCAGAAACACCGGCGATATGTTTCTTCCAGCGTTCGACCCACCGGCCGACGAAGGCTTCGTGTTTGAGGTCGGCCCAGGGCGCGATGGCGGCGCAGGTGAAGCCCATCATCTCCCACAGCGGGAGGCCGCGGAAGCCGTCGGCGACGATGATCCGCAGTCGAGGCGATACACGCAGCAGTTCGCCCAGCCACTCGCGCACACGCAGGGCGTGCGCGTCGGAGAGCTCGTCGAAACCATCCAGTAAGAGCCAGGGGGCTTCGCCGTGCAGCCCGCGCTGCACGAAGGCCGGCAGCCCGGGGAGCGTGCGGCGCGAACAGTGGGGGCGCATGGCTTGCACCAGAACATCGACGGTGGGCGTCTTGCCTGGCGCCGGTTCCAGGTCCGCCGCATGTGCCAGCAACAAGGCAGCCGGCAGGTCCTTGCGCTCGATGAATGCGGCCAACTTTCCGGCGCGCGCCCCGAGGACGATCGTGGCCAGGGCCACCGTGCGCCCGCTGCCCGGCCGCCCGCACAAGACCACATGCTGGCGGCCGCGGACGACAACCTCCAGCGGCTCCTGGGGCCAGCCGTAAAGGGCGTCAAGCTGCGGCCAATCCGGCGTGAAGGGCAAGCCCTGCGGCATGTCGCTCTCGGCCTCTTGCAATGGGTCCGACCGAACCGGTGCACGCAAAAACGTCGGCGGAACGACGATTTCGTCGAGCAAGAAGAGCGGGCCTGCCACGTGGCAGGTCTGGGCCCATCGGATGAGATCGCGCGAATAGGATTGCGCCGTCCCGGTCGCCAAGATCTCGCGCCACGCGGACCATTGCGCGCGCAGCGCGCTGATCGTGCGGAACAGCGCTGCCCGCCGGCTCACGACGAGCGCCGTGAGCAAGGCGCCCAGGGCCGCGCCGGCTGTGAAGGAGGTCGCGTCGAAATTCCAGCGCGTTCCGAAAAGACCCATGGGCTACCCCGTGTAGAGAATGCGGCCGCAATTGCCGCACATAACGATCTCTTCACCGGTGCGGGCGGCATCGATGCGTGCCTGGGAGGGGGCGACGCCGCAGCGGCCGCAGGTCGTTCCATCCAGGCGTGCTACGGCTGTTCCGCGCCGTGTGCGGCGCAAAGTGTCGTAGGTCGCTTGATCCTCCGGTGTGATGAGAGCCACGGCCGCTTCACGCTGGGCCTGCAAGCGTTCGACCGTCGCTGCCAGCCCGGCCCGCTCTTGGTGCAGCTCGCCTTCTTGTTGGCCGCGATCCGCCTCGACGACCTCCAAGTCGGCGCGCGCGGTGGCCTCGCCCCTTTCCGCCTCGTCTTGCGCGACCATTTCCTGCAGTTGGCGATCTTCAAGCACGCCCAGGAAGCGCTTGAGCGATGCCGCTTCATTCTCGAGGTCTTTGAGTTCCTTTGGGCTGTGAACTTCGCCGCTGTACAACCGCCGTTCCGTCTCACGGAATTTGCTCTGCTGCGAGCCGACCTCACCTTCTGCTTTGATCAGCGCGCGGCGGGCATCTTGCAATGCCGCCCGCGCCGTGCTTTCTCGCTGGCGGGCGGCATCCACTTCGGGCGAGACGGCCAGCAGGGCTTCGATCTCGGCCAGACGCGTCCGCGCCCCATCGAGGTCGTGGTCGAGCACCTGTAGGCGGAAAAGATTCGAGACGCGACTCATGAACACGGATTATAGGGAATTCCCCCCCAGCGTCAACTCAGGGAATGCGGCGTGCGCGATAAGAATTGCCCAAGAATTCTGTAGATGTAATTGGGGTGAGAGGCGATGTTAGAATCGAGGGATGCACATCGATCACGGAGTCAGCGAGAAGGGAGTCCGGCGCGACTTCCGTTTGGGCGTGATCAACGGCGCCCTCTTCGGGCTGGCCGAAACGCTGACGGATCCGGCGTTAGTGCTGGTGGCCTTTGTGGTGGCACTGGGAGGTTCGCCGCTGCTGGTCGGGCTGGCGGCGCCGATTCGCAACGCCGGATGGTATTTGCCTCAACTCCTGATTTCGGGTCGGACGCAATCGGCACCGCGCACACTGCCGATCTACGCTCGAGTCGCCGTCTTGCGCCTGGCGGGGTGGGGGGTGATCGCGGTGGCGCCGCTCTTGTTGGGGCGGCTTTCGCCCGGCGCGGTGTTGGCCGTCTTCCTGGTGGCCTTCCTTGTGGCGGAGAGCGCGGCAGGCGTGGCTGGGCTGCCCTTCCTGGAAGTCGTATCCAAAGTCATTCCTCCCGGGCGGCGAGGCGAGTTCTTTGGCTGGAGGTTGACCCTGGCCGGCGCGGCGGGCATAGTTGCCGGGTGGCTGGTGCATGTATTGCTGCGCGAGGGCGGGGCGGTCGGTCTGCCGCTCAACTTTGGCGCCCTTTTCTTCCTGGCCTTCCTGGCATACGTTACGGCGATGACCGTTTTCTTCTCGGTCGGCGAGCCGGCCAAAGCTCACACGGTGCGCGGCATCGCGCTGAGCGAGCAGCTGCGTTCGGCGCGCGGGCTGTGGGCGCAGGATTCCAACCTGCGGCGTTTCCTGTATATGCGGCTGGCACTCATTGTCACCGGCGCGGCGGTCCCCTTTTACACGCTGTACGCCCAACGCGAACTCGGCCTGCCGGTCGAGGAAATCGGCGTATATCTCACCGTCTACACCGGCACGTCGCTCGTGGCCAACCTGGCCATCGGCCGGCTGAGCCGGCGACTGGGCGACCGCCGCATCATGCGCCTGTCAGGCTGGGCCAGCCTGGTCATGTCGCTGGTGGTTATCGCGCTGGGTCTCTTTGCGGCGCGGGCTGGAGCCCGCTGGTTGAATGCGGGCATGATCGTTGTTTACGCGCTGCTCGGCATGCGCGAAGCCGGTATCGGCATTGCCGGGATGAGCATGCTGCTCGAGCTGGCCGGCGAAAAGCGGCGGTCGCTGTATCTCGGTCTGGCCAATTCGGTGATGGGCCTGGGTCTCTTGGCCTCGGCCGCAAGCGGGGTGCTCGTCGAGCTGGCCGGCTCGCTGGCGTTGTTTGTTGTGGCCGCACTAGCCAGCGTCGGCGCACTATGGTTCGTCGAGGGGATTCACGATCCGGCGGTCCAAGACGCAGCCTGATCGATGTTTGGCTCGACCTCATTGACCCAGGCTTGAGCAGGGGGGTACAATCCGCGGAATTCTCGCTGAGAGGGCCGGCGGGCGCGCGACCACAGGCGCCCACTTCTCCACGGTCTCTCCTCTACCGGCGGGAGCAACACGGATGACATGGAAGGAAGGATATGCATGAAGCGCCGCCAACTCTGGACGCGTCTCGCACTGCTGACACCCATTGCTATCAGCCTGGCGTGCAATCTGCCGGAATTCATCGCGCCGATCGGCACCCCTGGCTCGGCGACCGAGACACCCGGGCAGGATGCCACGCTCATCCCTGTCGGCCCAACGTCGGCCGCGGGCACTGAGACCGCGCCCGGCAATACGCCCGAGGCCACGCTCGTGCCAACGGCCGAATCGCCCACCGAGTCGCCTCTGGCGCCGATTGTCTACCCAGTGGGGCCCGACAACTTCTCTGTGGACATCAACCCGCTGACCGGGTTGCGCGTGGCCGACCAGGCACTGCTCGAGCGCCGGCCGCTGGCCATCAAGGTCTCGAATTTCCCGCGCAGTGCCCGGCCCCAGGCAGGGCTCTCGCAGGCCGACCTGATTTTCGAGTACTACACCGAGTCCGGCAATACCCGCTTTATGGCAATGTACTACGGGCAGGAAGCGAGCAAAGTGGGCCCCATCCGCTCGGCGCGCGTAGAGGATACGCGCATCGTCCCGCTCTACAACGCCATCCTGGTCCACGTTCAGGCCTACCAGGATGTGTGGGATCAGATGTACTCCTCCGGGGTGGACTTCATCAACGAATTCCCCGCCTCGTGCCCGGCAATCTGCCGCGACGCGAACGAGAAGATCAAAGAGAACTCCGCCTTCGGTAACACGGTGGAACTGACGAAGTATGCAGGCATCGTCCGCCTTCTGCGCGGGCGCCCCAACCTGAATGGTATGGTGTTCGACTCGGCCACTCCCGCCGGGGGAGGTGATGCGGCCTCGTTGTGGGTGCGCTTCTCGGCGGCCGCCCTGGCGGAGTGGCGCTACGACGCGGTTTCCGATTCCTACTTGCGGTTCTCGGAGAGCGAGTCCGGCGCGATGGTGGCGCTCAACGACCGCGTGACCGGACAACAGCTTTCGGTTGCCAACGCGGTCATCCTGTTCGTGCCTTTCAATCGCTATGTGGGCAAGACCACCACCGCCGAAATGTGGGATCTCATCATGAGCGGTGAGGGGAAGGCCGTCTTCTTCCGAGACGGCCAAGTGTTCGAGGGCACCTGGAAACGGGTCTCGGCCAGCCAACCGCTCCAATTGCTTGGGCCGTCGGGCTCGTTGTTCGCCCTCCAGCCAGGCAGCACATGGATCGGCGTTATCGGCAAGAATTCGGGCGTGACGCGAGATGCCAAGCAATGGCAATTCCGCATGGCATGGCCATGATCGATGGCTTGGAAGGATCCTGAGGCAGACGGTGGCTCAATGACAGCTCATCAGGAGAGAGGTCGCGACGAGCGGCCGCGCGGTTCTGCGGCCGCTCGTCGCCCGCACATGATGCGCTGGCCTTTGCGGGCGACAGGCGTTGTGGTGCTGGCTGCCACTCTCGGGTGTCAGGGCCTGACGCTGAGCCTTGCGCCCGCACCTGAAGCGCCGACTTCGACGGTGGCGCCTGGGCTCGTAGCGACGACCTCACCCGTTCCCGGCCCGGATGTCCCTCTTGCGGCATCTCCCACGGGATCTGGCCCAGGGGCAACGGTCGAACCGACCGCCGCCGAAGGCACGCTGCCCCTCGCCACGAGCGCTGCGCCGTCGATCAACCCACTCACCGGCCTGCCGGTGGCGGACGCCAGCCTGATCCAGCGCCGCCCGATCGGCATCAAGGTCTCGAACTATCCCCGCACCGCTAGGCCGCAGGCCGGCCTTTCATTTGCTGACTTGCTTTTTGAGTTCTATCAGGAAGCGGGCGACACACGCTTCCATGCCATCTTTCTGAGCAACGATGTCGAGAAGGTCGGGCCGATTCGTTCCGGGCGCAAAGTGGATTCGAACTTGCAGCAGCTCTACCAGTCGCTGCTGATCTTTAACGCCGCCGATTACCGCGTGTGGGAATACTTCCACGAAACGCCTTCGAAGGAGTACATCATCCCCGAGGGCCCCGCCCCGTGCCCGGCCCTGTGCCGCGATTCGTCGCAAGCGCAGGTCAACAGCCTGTATGCCAACACGGCGGCCTTGCGCAAGGCCGCGGATGCTCTGAAGATCCCGAATATCGCGCCGGATCTGAGCGGCATGACTTTCGATGCCGCGCCGCCAACAGCCGGCGCCCCGGCCACCGATGTGCTGGTGCGCTTCTATACCGACAACGCGCGCGCCGAGTGGCGCTACGACCCGGCCACGCAGAAGTACTCTCGCTGGTCGGAGACCTCCAGCGGGGGCATGGCACCCCTCAAGGATCGCCTGACCGGCCAGCAATTGACCGTGTCGAATTTGGCGGTGGTCTTCGTCCCTTTCTATCGCCCACAGCGAGTCGAGATCTACGACGTGATGTTGTATGGCACCGGGCGGGCGGTGCTCTTTCGCGACGGCGTGGCAACCGAGGGCGGCTGGCTGGTGGCCAACCCGGACACCCCGCTGCAGTTCATTAGTTCATCCGGCCCGTATGCCTTCCACCCCGGCGTGACCTGGATCGCATTGATCGGTGAGAATTCCACCTTCAGCCAGTCGGATGGCAATTGGCGATTCGAGTTCGACTTCCCTTAGAGTGGGATGCCTCACCTTGCCGAATCATTCTCCCTAGGAGGCGGTGCGATGGCCACTTCACGGACGCTTACCGGGCGAGGCCTCGTGCTCCTGGCGCTCGGTGCGGTGCTGATCGGTTGCACGCAGCCACTGGGACTGCTGCCCGGCGGACAGGGTATCGCACTGGATGAAGCGAGCGTAACTTCGGCCGAAGCACCAGCTTCTGAACCGCCAACCTTTACGCCTTCCCTCGCGCCCGAGCTGCCCCAGGCGACCCCCACCGCAACGGAAGTCCCGACAGCCACCGCCACGCCGACTCCTGCACCGCTGGGGCCAACCTTTGCGCGGGGGATCGACCCCTTGACCGGGCTTGCGGTCGATGACCCTGCACTGCTCGAACGGCGGCCGATGGGCATCAAGGTTTCGAATTTCCCGCGCAGCTTGCGCCCGCACACGGGGCTCTCTCTTGCCGACCTGGTATTCGAGTACTACACCGAGGAAGGCATGACCCGCTTCCTGGCGTTCTACCTCGGGCACGACGCCCCGAAGGTCGGCCCGATGCGCTCGGTGCGCCTGGTGGATGGCCAGCTGGTGAAGATGTACAACGGCATTCTGGGTTTCGTCGGCGGCGACCCGTTCGTGCTTGGCCGCGTGATCGGGATGATTGGCTCGTCGCGAGCGTTCAGCCAGTCGCCCTCCACCTGCCCGGCCATCTGCCGGGAGGGCAACGGAAATGTCAACAGCGTTTTCGCGGATACGGCGGAGCTGACCGGCCTGGCCAAATCGCAGGGGGCGCAAGACCTGAGCGGCATGGTCTTCTCAAATGAACCGCCGCCCGGGGGCGTGCCCGGGACTCGTCTGCACGTCCAATTCTCATACGGGGCCCGCGCCGAGTGGCGCTGGAATCGCGATCTTGGCGCTTATCAGCGTTGGTCCGAAGATCTGGTGAACGGTCAGATCGTGATGGAGCCGCTGACCGACCGCCTCACTGAAGAGCAGATTCGATCCCCCAACGTGGTCGTGGCCTACGCCTGGTATGCACGCGGATCGGGCAACGAGAAGTACAACATCGAGTTCGTGTATCGCAAGCGGGGTCGAGCCCAGGTGTTCCGCGACGGGAGGATGTACGAAGGTTTCTGGCTGGCCGAGGACTCAACCAGCCCGCTGCAGTTCATCGACAGCGCGGGTAACCCCCTGCCGCTTACGCCGGGGGCGACGTGGATCGAGGTGGTGGGGGAGAATTCGACGCCCACCGAGACAGCGCCGGGCGAGTGGAACGTGCGCTTCCGCTTCCCGTAGAAGCCCACGGAGAAAGGGCGACCGGCCGTCGCCCCCTCTCCGCCACACTCCTCCCCGTCCAAGCCGGCCATTCGGCGGAGAGGGGCAGGGGGTGAGGAGGACAGTTCTCCCGCAACCTTCCGGACAATCGTGAGTCGCAAGGCCGATCACCTGAATCCACCGGGGCAGCCAAAGCTGCCCCGGTTTTCGTCACATCCGATATCAGGGGCGAGGCAGATGCTTTCTCAGGCTCTCCAGAATCCGTGGCGCACAGGGCGCACGTCTTGAACCGTGACGAAGGCGTTGGGATCACTTTGGGCCACCAACCCGTGCACGCGATCGATATCTCTGCGCAGCACGCTGGCGTTGAGCACGGCTACCGTGCCGTCCTTCCCGCGGCCGGCCATCTCGGTCACCGCGTAACCGTGGGCACGCAGCGCCTCAGCGATGGCTGCGCCGCGGGTGGACGAAATAATGCGCAGGTGGCCGTGACCGATGGCTAGGCGCTCCTCCAGCAGCATGCCGACCACGACCCCGGTGGCAAACCCCCCGGCGTAGCCCACAATGTTCCATACATTCTTCAGGTTGGAAAGCACTGTGGTGATGGCCACGACGAAGATGGCGGACTGCAGGAAGCCCATCACCCAGGCCAGCCCCTTGCGTCCGCGCACGACCAGCAAGAAGCGCAGCGTGTCGAGGGCCATATCGATGACCCTCAGGGAGAAGATGAATAGAGCGCTCAACCAGGGCGCAAGTGTGCTTAGATCCGGCATGAGGCCTCCTACGAGGGGCTTGACGAGGAAACAGGAAGGGGCTCCGCACCGCCCGCCATCTGCATTGCGGGCAGATACAGCTCGCGCAGGTAATCCTTCAGCATGCGCTGCGTGCTGAAGTGCGGGGCCAGCGTGCGGATGGACTCTTTGATACGCGCCACCCATTCTCCGGGCACGTTGTCGGCCGAGCGCTTGTAGTAGAGCGGGACGATCTCATTCTCGAGAAGGTCGTACAACGCCGCAGCCTCAGCCGCCGGCGGCGCCTCGGGCGCGGTCAGGCCGTCCTCGCCAATGGCCCATCCGTTGCGTCCGTTGTAGCCCTCGCGCCACCAGCCATCCAGCACCGAGAGGTTCAGGCCGCCGTTGAGTGCCGCCTTTTGCCCGGAGGTGCCCGAGGCCTCCTGCCGCGGAAGGGGTGTGTTCAGCCAGACATCGACGCCTTGTACCAGGTAGCGTGCCAGGTTCAAGTCGTAGTCCTCGAGGAAGACCAGCCGGCCGCCGCATTCTGCGCGCTTGGCCAGCCGATACACCTCCTGCAGCAGGCGCTTGGCCGGTTCATCGGCCGGGTGCGCCTTGCCGGCGAAGATTATTTGAACCGGCGTGTTGGGGCGGTTAAGCAAACGCAGCAAACGGTCGAAGTCCGATAGGATCAGGTTGGCGCGCTTGTAGGTGGCAAAACGCCGGGCAAAGCCGATGGTGAGCGCATAAGGGTCGAGCAGCGCACCGGCCGCCAGGGCTTGCACCGGATGCACGCGATCGCTGAGCCACAAACGCCGCGTGCGCTCACGGATGTAGGCAACCAGCTTGCGCTTGAGATGCTTGCGCACCGCCCACAGTTCAGAGTCCGGGATGCGGCGCACCGCTTCCCACACGAGCGGGTCGTCGACGCGCTCGCGCCAGCCCTCCGGCAGGTGACGGTCGAAAAGTGCGCCCATCTGGCGCGCGAGCCAAGTGGCGCTGTGGATTCCATTGGTGATGTGCGTGATGGGCACCTGGCTCTCGTCGCGGTCGGGCCACAGCGCGTGCCACATGCGGCGCGCAACGTGGCCGTGGAGTTCCGAGACGGCATTCGCTCGGCTCGAGAGACGCAGCGCGAGGACCGGCATTGAGAAGCTCTCGCCCCAGGCCTGCCGGTTGCGTCCCTGGTCGAGGAAGGAGTCACGCTCCAGCCCAAGCTCGCCCCAGTAGCTTGAGAAAAACTTCTCCACTACCCATAGCGGGAATTCATCGTTGCCCGCCGGCACCGGCGTATGCGTGGTGAACAGGGTCGTCTCGCGCACGCGCTGGCTGGCCTCGGCGAAGGTGCGCCCGGCGGCCACATACTCGCGCGCGCGCTCGAGCAGCGCGAACGCCGAATGACCTTCGTTCAGGTGCCAGGCGGTGGGGTTGTAGCCCAGCGCGCGCAGGGCGCGCACGCCGCCGATGCCGAGCACGATTTCTTGCGAGAGACGCTGCTCCAATTCACTGGTATACAGGCGCGAGGTCAATTCGCGATCGGCCTCGGTGTTCCCCTCGACATTACTATCGAGCAGATAGAGCGAGATGCGGCCCAGGCGCACCTGCCACAAACGGGCCGCAACGTCGCGCCCCGGCAGGTGAACAGAAACGGTCAGGGGGCTGGCATCCCGCCCGGTCACCGGCCACACGGGCAGGTTGTTGAAATCGATCAGCTCGTACAACGCTTCTTGCCAGCCGTCTTCGCTGATGCGCTGGCGGAAGTAACCGCGCGTGTAGAGGAAGCCCAGCCCGACCATCGGCAGACCCAGGTCGCTGGCCTGCTTGAGATGATCGCCCGACAGAACTCCGAGGCCGCCGGCGTAAATAGGCAACGACTCGTGCAGGCCGTACTCGCTGGAGAAGTACGCAATCGGGCGGTGCACCAGGTCCGCATGCTCGCCGGCGAACCAGGTCTGCCCCGCCGCCAGATAAGAGTCAAAGGTGGCTACTACCTGGTCGTACGGCTCGAGGAAGGAACGCTCGTTGGCTACTGCGTTGAGCAGAGGGCGCTTGACGTTACGCAAGAAGTTGACCGGGTTGTGTCCGGCCACCTCCCACAAAGATTCGTCGATGCGCCGGAACAGGCGCTGGGCGGATGGATTCCACGTCCACCACAAGTTGTAGGCCAGCTCGCCAAGCCGATCAATGCGCCGGGGCAGGGTCCCCAAGCCGGCCGGCACGGCGTGTCCATCGCGGGCATCGGGCTGCATCCATTTCTCCTGATTCCAGGCTAATCGGTCAACTATAACATACCCATCTGTCGCCCTCGCGAACCGGATGCGGCGTGCGGACGCGGGTAAGGCGCGCGCAGTCAATGACCGCATGTGAAAGTGGGTGCGTAAGGCGTGAAGAGTCAGCAGGAAGAGGAGGCGACGGAGCTAGAACTCTGCGCCCAGGACGCGCGACCCGGTGGGCGCGAGGCTGCCGCCGGCGGGTTCGACGGTGACGCCGATGCCGCGATAGGCGGACATGGGTGACTCGGCTCGGAAGATAATCGACGTGTACGGCGCGGCGCGCGATACCGTGAACAAGCCGCCGCTGGTGCGCGTGCCGTCCGGGGCGATCATCCAGACCTGGTAGGCCTGCGCGGCTTCGAGCGCCGGTAGCCCCCAGGCGATGAGCACGCCCAGGTGTTGATCCGCATCGATGACAACGGTGCCGCCCGCGTTCTCGCCGACCACGGGCAGGCTGCGGGCGCCAGGGTAGGCTACCAGTGCGAGCGCGGTCTGATTGATTTGCAGCTGCTCGCCCAGGTTGTTCATCTGTCGCTGAAGGCCGATCACCTGTGTGAACAGCCCCGTGCTCACGCCAAGCGCGAGCACCAAACCGGCCAGGGCGCCCGCCATGGAGAAGGAGATCCGGCGGGGCGAGGCGGCCAGGCGGCGTTCCTCGGCCAGTTCGGCCAACAGCTTGGCGCGCACCCGTGGGGGCGGTACGCGCTCGGCCACGGCGTGCAGCAATCCTTCGCCGACCGCCTGATAGGACTGCGCTTCGTGCTGGCAGGATGGGCAGACGGCCAGATGCGCCTCGAGCGCGGCGGCCTGATCGGCCGTCAGCGCGCCCAACGCATGCGCTCCCATCGATTCACGTGCGGCTTGATGCGAAAAGGCTTTCACGCAGTTGACTCATGGGCGGAGTAGCGCCCGCCACCACGAGATACGCCGGGAGGCGGGCATTTGGATTTGATGGCGGGCGAGGCTCCGTTCGGGTCTGGTTGTCACGCCGTTAGCACATTCCGGCTGTGCCGCCACGGCCGCATCCACAGGGCGCTGGCCATCCGGCGCCGCAACCGCGCTCCTTGCGGGAAGGTTTGCGGCCTTTGCCCGCACACCGACGGGGGCGCGGCGGCCGCGGTCTTAGACAGGTCTTGACTCTTGTCGGTGCTTTTGAGCTGCAAAGGCAGCGAGGCTGTAACCCTTGAGGCGCTTCGCTAGTCGGAGGCCATCCATTCCTTTCGCAGCTGGGCCATGCCGAGGCGAATGCGGGTCTTGACCGTGCCGATCGGCCAGCCCAGAACCTTGGAAATGTCGCTGTGGCTCAGGCCGCGGAAGAAGGCAAGCTCGATCGGTTGGCGCTGGGTTTCGGGGAGCGCGCCTACGGCCAGGTGTAACGCGCGCCAGCGCGCTTCGTCACCCTGGCTGGATTGGTCCGGTAGGACGGCCCATGTCTCATCGGGGTCGGTCTCATCGTTCAGAGGCGGCCGGCGCTGCTCGGCACGCAGGCGGTCGAGAGCGGTGCGCCGGGCGATGGTCAGCAGCCAGGTGGAGACCGCTCCACGGGCGGGAAGGTAGCGGTCCGCGTGCGCCCAGAGCTTGAGGAAGACGTCTTGCGTCACTTCCTCAGCTGCCATCGCCTCGCCCAGCACGCGCGTGGCCAGCCCGAGCACCTTCCCGGCGTAGCGGTCGTACAGGTGCAGCAAGGCGCGCTGGTCCCGGGCGGCGAGGCCCGCGATCAATTGCTGATCGGTTGCTTCCGACAAGAGATGCCCCCGATTGAATTGCCTGCCATTATATCCAGCGTCTGACTCGGCGGGCGAATCGTGTGGCGCGCCCCGTTTGGGGCGCGCCACGCAATTCATACCTGGGGGGGCTGGTGCCCACCCGCCGGGCCCCGGGCGCACAAGAGC
>JBGOXY010000029.1:0-15725 GCA_041479415.1 Anaerolineae bacterium | reverse complement strand
TGCGCAAGTCCGCGCCGGCCATGATGAGAATCGACATGGCGGCAAAGATGCCGATCAGCAGCCAGTCGATTTGGCTCCACAGGGGCCGCTGCGGATCGAACAGCGCCACATAGTCGCGCACCAGCGGCCGCCATACCCACACGATGAGCACAAGCGTGGCCACGAATGCACTCATCAAGTACATGCCGGCGCGCGTTGTGCGAGGCATGCGCAACGGAGGTGCGGCCCATCGGCTCGGCGAGGGCCTCAGGTGGGAGGTGGTCAAGGGCAACTCACTGCTCACAAGAGGAATTCTTTCCTTTAACTCTTGCTCGCCGCAAGCGCAGTGCCGTCGAGGTCCAAGTTCAATACAGTTCGGGCCGGCGATCGGCCAATGCCGGTAAGGTTGACCGCACCTGCTCAACCAGGCCGAGAGCGATGGTCGCGGTGACAAGGCCCGGCTCGCTTCCCGCTTCAGCACATGCCTCACCCCATGGATCAATGACGGCGCTGAGCCCGGCGAAGCTTTGATCCTTATCGCGGCCGGTGCAGTTGCAGCCCAGCATGAAGCACTGGTTCTCCACCGCGCGCGCGCGCAGCAACAGGCTCCAGTGTTTCGCACGCACCTCCGGCCAGGCCGCCGGCACAAGCAGCACCGTGGCGCCCTGTGCCCCCAGCGCCCGGAACATCTCCGGGAAGCGCAAGTCGTAGCAGGTCGCCAACCCGGCCCGGGCCCATCCCAGATCTGTTGTCGCGAAGCGATCACCCGGTGCCAGCCAGCGATCCTCGCCCATCAGCCGGAAGAGGTGCACCTTGCGGTAGGCGGCGCGCAGGTCTCCCGCCACATCGAACAGAGCAAATGTGTTGTAGGCCCGGCCGCCCTCCGCCTCGAGCAGTGTGCCGCCGACCCACATCCGGCTCTCGTGAGCCACCCGGCTCATCTCTGCAAACAGGCCCTCGCCCAAACCCGCGGCGTGCTGGCGCCAATGAGCCAGGTCGTAACCCACCGACCACAGTTCCGGCAGCAAGAGCAGGCGCGTGCCGCGGGCGCGCGCCTCAGCTGCAAAGGCACGCACCGTCTCGAGGTTGGCCTGCGGTTGGCCCACTTCGACATGCATTTGGGCAAGCGAAACGACGATGTCCACGATGGCGGTGCTCACAACGTCGGCGTGGGCGTCTCGGTGGGGGTCAGCGAAGGCGTGGGGGTCAGCGTCGCGGGCGGGCTGACTGTTGCAGTTTGCGAGGGCGTCGGGCTGAGAGTTCCGGTGGGCGTGCCTACGACCACCAACTGCACCCAGAAAGCCTGATCGCCTTGCACGCCGTAGCCGAAGCGGATCCCATCCGGGCTGCGCAACATCCAGTAACCGATGAAGGTGCCGGCCTGAGCGGGGGTCACCAAGGTAATGCTGAACTCACTCTCGCCGCCCGGAGGAATCGCCTTGCCGATCGCCTGGTTTTGCGGGCCGCCCATCCGGTCGCCGCTGACAAATACGATCTGCGCGTCGGGGCCCCAGATGCATGCGCCCACGTTCTTCAGGCGCCAGGTCTTGACAACCGTATCCGCCGGCTTGACTTGCGAATTGTCGGGCAGAGTAACATCCGCAACGAATTGCATGCGGTAGCATGGGATGGGAGTATCGGTTTCGGTGGGGAAGAAGGTTGGCTGCGCGCGCAGGGTGGGGCTCGGGAGCATCACTGGCGTGGCGGTGAGCAGACCCGGGGTGATCGCCAGCCCAGGCGTCGGCGTGTTTTCGCGTGCCACTCGAGTGAGCACAGCTTGAACTGTCAGGGCCGCGACGGTCGCAGCGCCGGGTGTGGGCGTGCCCAACCGCAGGCTGCACGCCGAAGCCAGCCCAGCCATCGCAATCGCGAGGAACCCTCTCCCGACGGTCATGCGCATATCGAACTCAGAATCCTCGAGATTCGATTCTATCCCATCTCACGGCCCGTCAGTGACTTCGATCTCGAGCACCGGGGTGAGCGCCGAATTGCCGGCCGCGTCGTAGGCGCGTGCCTGGAGGGTATGCCGCCCGACCGGGAGGCTACTCCATCTCGTCGAGTATGGCGCGCGCTCGAGCACGATGACGACCTGCCCATCCAGGAGCAATTCGACCCGCTGCACACCATAATTGTCGCTGGCCTCCACCACGGCTGCCAACGGGGCTGTGTGCGGCAGATCGACTCGACCTTGTGCCGCGGGTGCCACGAAGTGCACCTGCGGCGCCTGGTTATCCACCGTCAGCGGGACAGCCATGCGGCGCAGGTTGCCTTGCGTGTCGGTCGTGCTGAGTCGCAGTGAGACCGTGCCCTCGAGCGCACTTGTGTCCCACGTCGCCAGCAGAGCCCCCGTGAGCGGTTTGTCGCCCTCGGCCAAAAGCAGCCACCGCTGCGGGTAGAGTCCCTCGCCGGCCTCCAGCCGGAAGTGAACCATCTCGGTTGTGGCTGCGGTGCCATGCACCTCCACCACGCCGCGCACGATGGCAAAGGGCGCCGGTGCGCGAATGATCAGGTCGGGCGTGGCCTCGAAAGCCAAAGGCAGTGTGTCGTATTCCTCGGGCGCAAGCAGCATCCCATTGGCCGATGCCCACTCGCGGGCGGCCGGCGGCGGGTTGATGAAGACCACCTCATCCACAAGCGCCGCCGGAGTCCACAACGTAGCTCGCCGCCCGGTTTCGCGGTTGACCGCCACGGACTGGTAGTAGGTATCGTCGGAGGTGGGCTCAGTGCCCGAAAGAAACACTTCGCTGACAACCTGCTGGCAGGCCGGTGTGGGAAGCATCCCGGAGGGCGAGCACACGCGCACTCGGCTCACCTCCGGTGGCTGAGCCGATTGTGTGGACGCATAAGATTCGGCGGACCACGCCAGAACCGCTCGTGCCAGGGGCTCGGCGAGGTTGCCGGACGGATCGTCCGAAGGGCCCGTTGAAGTTGCCAGCACGCCGACAACCAGACGGGAATTGAACGTAAATGCCCAGTGATCGATTCCGCTCAGGCTGGCACCGGTTGCCAATGCACCCGACGGTGCTTGCGAGCCGTCGCTGGCGAGCACTTCCCGCCGGAGTGCATCGTGGATCAGGTAGGCCAGTCCGCGGCTGAGGACAAGACGCGGCTCGACCTGGGCGGCGGGCATCACCGAGTTCCCGCCCGGGTCGCGAGCCGCAAGAATGAGAATAGGCAGACCCTTGGCCGATGCTGCGCGGTCGAGGCCCCCCGCGGCGAAGATGGCGTAGGCGCGGGTCAGCTCGACCAGCGATATCTCTCCCTGCTGGCTGAGCAGGCCCGGCACGCCGCCCTCGGCATCGGCCAGCGCACCCAGCCCCACCCCGGTCAGCGTCTGACGCAGATAGTCCCCGCCCACATCGGCCATCGCACTGACGGCCGGCATGATGCGCGCCTCGCGCAGCGCCTGGCTGGCCAGCATCGGGCCGAGGTAGCGGCCATCGAGGTTCGTCGGCGTCGCCAGCGTATCTTGCGTTTGCGCGTCTGCCTGACGCACGTCCAGCACCATGGTGCCGGGCGTGTAGCCCTTGGCGAAGGCCGTGAGGTAGACAAACGGGAGGACGGCTGTGCCTGCCTCACCGGAAGGTTCGCTGCCGCTCGTGCCGCGAGCGGTGGTGAAAAAGGCGAGCAATTCCGACCGCTCGACATCCCAGACGGCTATGGCCAGGTCCGCTTCGCCGGCCGGCTGCGCTGAATCGAGGAACCCCGCCGCGGCGCATTGGCGTCCGTCCAGGGTGGGCATCGCCGCCAGGGCAATACCCGATTGAGCGCGGGCCAGCACTGTCTGCGCGGCGCACAGTGCCTGCAGTTGCATCTCACCATCGAGGCTGGTCGTGACCACCAGGGGCGTGGCGCTCACGGCAAGACGCGTCTCTTGGTCTTCGAGTTGACTCCGTGCCAGGGCGAGGAAGTCCGAGGTGGCCGGGCTGATGGCCGAGGCCGGCGGTCGAAGGACGGGGGCGGCCGCCAAGGCCACTGCGGCGGAGGCCGCATCGACCAATCCGCGTTCGCGCAATTGCCGCACCAGGATGTTACGTGCCGCAGCCAGCGCGTTCACATCACCGCCAAGCTCAGGCTGGCTCAATAGCGCGGCCAGCGTCGCCCACTCGGCAAGCCCCAGCCGCTCCACGTGCACCCCGTAGTACTCGAGCGCCGCCGCGTCCAGCCCGCGGGTCAGGTGTCCGTACGGCTGCGTGTTGAGGGACCACTCGAGCAGGTCTTGACTTGAATAGCGTGAGGCCAATTCGCCCGCCAGGATGGCCCGCGCCAGTGAGCGGTCGGCAAAGGTTGCTGCCAAATCCGGCCGCTCGGCCAATCCCTCAGCCGCCAACACCGCAGCCTCCCTCGTTCCGTTGAGGCTGTGCGCTACGGCGGTCAGCCCGGCGCTCATCCCCGCGGGTCGATTCGTTGTGTCGATGCCCAGCGCAAGCTGTGACGCCGCGAGAGCGAGCGGCGGCACCGCATGTCCTTCTCCGGAGGAAGAGATCGAAAGCCAATACGGTGTGTGAGCCGCGTCCGCCACCGAGGACAGCAGGCGGCTGCCGGTTCGATCGACGAAGCGAGGCGAGGTGTAGGGCGTGCCGGGAATATCGAGCCGCACGCTTGAGGCCGCGCGTGCCGCGGGGAACAAAGTGGTCGCGGTCCACAGCGAATAGGCCGCGGCCAGAAGCAGGATGAAGCTCGCGGCGCCGAGCAACGCAACGGCCAGGCGGTTGAAGAAACCTGCCGGGCGCATACGGCCGAGGCTGCCTGCGGGCGCACGCAACCACCGCCGAGTGCGCCGCAAGCGGTGACGCCGGGCCGCACGCAGCGTTTGCCACATGCCGAGGATTATACTTGAGCGAATGCGGCCGGCGAACTCGCGTGGGGCCGCAACTTACGCTCGGCGTGAACGGTGGAGGCTGTATGACATCGCTCCACATCGGGTTGTCCGGTGAGAAGCAAATCGAAGTCACGATGGCCGTCAGCGCAACGCATATGGGCAGCGGCAGCATAGGCGTCTTTGCCACACCGGCCATGGTGGGCCTGATCGAGCGCACGGCCATGGAACTCGTGCAGCCGGCGTTGGCGCAGGGTGAGACCACGGTGGGCGCAGAGGTGCACGTGCGCCATCTGGCGGCCACGCCGCTGGGCATGCACGTGCGCGCACGGGTCGTGCTGGAGGCCATCGACGGCCGGTTTCTCACCTTCTCGGCCGAGGTCTACGACGACAAAGAGAAGGTGGGTGAGGGCACCCACAAGCGGGCCATCATCCGCAGCGACCGCTTCATGGCGCGCATGCAAGAGAAATCCGCCTGAGCGTTGACCCGCGCCCGGCCGGGATGATAGAATGCGCCTCCTTCGCCGGGAGCCGCACCCATGCGCTATCACATTTGGACTGAAGGCTGTCAGATGAACGTAGCCGACTCACAGCGCGTGGCCAGCGCGCTGGAGGGCCTCGGCTACCATCATGCCGCGACGCCCGAAGAAGCCGATGTGGTGGTGCTCAACACGTGCGTGGTGCGGCAAAGCGCGGAGGATCGCGCCTACGGCCGGCTGACCACACTTCGCCCGCTCAAGCTCGAGCGCCCGGGGATGGTGATCAACCTGATGGGCTGCCTGGTGGGCGTGAAGGGCAACCAGGCCTTGCACGATGCGCTGCCCTACGTCGACGTGTTCTCGCCGCCCTCCGACCCGCGCCCGCTGCTGCGCTTCCTAGCGCGCGAGAGCGACGGGCCGGCGCTCGCCTACGCCGAAGCCGAGGCGCATGCTGCGCTGCAAGACGATCTGAGCCTGGGCGCGCTGCCGCTCAACGTGCCGGAAGCCGAACGCGGCCGGCTGGTGGCGGCGCATGTGCCCGTAGTCTACGGCTGCTCGCATGCGTGCACTTTCTGCATCATCCCCATGCGCCGCGGGGTGGAGCGTTCGCGCCCGGTCGGCGAGATCGTGAGCGAGGTGCGGCGCCTGGTGGAGCAGGGCGTGCGCGAGGTGACGCTGCTCGGGCAGATTGTCGACCGCTACGGCAAAGAGGTACCCGGCGGGCCGCGCCTCTCGGATTTGCTGCGCCAGGTGCATGCGGTCGAGAACATCGAACGCGTACGGTTCCTCACCTCGCATCCCAATTGGATGGACGACGAGGTGTTGCGCACGGTGGCCGAGCTGCCCAAGCTGTGCGAGCACATTGAAGTGCCGGTGCAGGCCGGCGACGACGAAGTGCTGGCGCGCATGAAGCGCGGCTACACCTCGAACGACTACCGCCGGCTGATCGAACGCATCCGCCACCTGGTGCCGGGGGCTTCGATCGCTACCGACATCATCGTCGGCTTCCCGGGCGAGACGCGCCAGCAGTTCGAGCGCACCTATCGCTTGCTGGAGGAGCTGCGGCTGGACGTGGCCCACCTGGCGCGCTACTCGCCGCGCCCGGGCACACTTGCCGCACGCCGCTTCGAAGACGACGTGCCCGAGGCGGAGAAGATGGATCGCTTGCGAGTGTTGGAGGACTTGCAGGCCGGCATCGCCCATGAGCTCAATCAGGGCAGCGTTGGTCGCACGCTGCAGGTGCTGGTGGAAGGCAAGCACAAGGGGCGTTGGAAGGGGCGCACCCGCAACAACCGCCTGGTCTTCTTCGACGACCCGGGCGAGTGGCAGGGAATGCTGGCCGATGTGCACATCCGCCAGGCAACAGCCTGGAGCCTGCAAGGCGACCTGGCCATGTAGACTGCGGGATGCCGGGGACGGGTCAACCGGGAGAGGGCATAGTACGCATTACGGTTGCCTGCGTGCGGCCGGTACACGCACAGGTTGCCGCGCACGGCGCACGTGTCCGGGGTGTGCGAACGTGCTGGCGCAGCACACCATGAGTGTGTGCACAGATCTCCGGCCGCCCGTCCGCAGGGAATCGCGGCCTAAGCACGCTCCCAGAATAGAAGAGGGGCTGCCCCAAAAGGCGCAGCCCCTCTTTTTGCATACGAGCCGGAGCTATTTGACTTCGACCGACGCGCCGGCTGCCTCGAGCTTGGCCTTGGCGTCGGCGGCCGCATCTTTGGCCACTGCCTCGAGCACCTTCGCGCCCGCGGTCTCGGCCAAGTCCTTGGCCTCTTTCAGGCCCAGGCTGGTCAGTTGGCGGATGACCTTGATGACCTCGATCTTCTTCGGGCCGGCATCCTTGAGGATGACGGTGAACTCGGTCTTCTCTTCTACCGCCGGAGCGCCACCGGCCGCCGGCGCGCCAGCCATTGCCATGGCCACCGGAGCCGCCGCCGTAACGCCCCACTTCTCTTCGAGCAGCTTCGAAAGCTCGGCCGCTTCGATCACAGTCAGCGTGCTGAGCTCATCAACCAACTTCTGCAAATCAGCCATTGCTTAGATCTCCTTTGCTGTTTCCATAAGAACGGTTCCGGGTCAGGCTGCCGCTTCGGCAGCCGGGGCGCTACCCGCCCCCTTTTCGGCGTAGGCTTTGAGCACGCCCACCATCTGGCGCGCGGAGCCGGCCAAGACGCCGACCATGCGGCTGGCCGAAGCCTGCAACACGCCGACCAATCGCCCCCGCACCACCGGCAGCGGCGGCAACTGAGCCAGCGATCGAACCTCGCCCGCGGTCAGAACGCGGCTGCCGAGCAGCCCGCCCTTGACCTTGAGCGCCTCCATCTCCTTGGCCGTGTCCATGACGGCCTTGGCCACTGCCACCGCGTCTTTGGTGGCGAAGGCCACCAGCGTGGTGCCGGCCAAGTGCTCTCCGGGAATCGGCAAGCCGGCTTCCTTGAAAGCAATCTGGATGAGCGTGTTTTTGGTCACGCGCACGACGCCATCGGCTTCGCGCACTCGCGACCGCAACAGGTTCATGCCGGGCATGGCCAGCCCACTGAACTCAGCCAGCACAACGCACTGGCTGCGTTTCAGCAGATCGATGTACTCCGCCACCCTTTCACGTTTCTCCTCTGCATTGAGCGCCAAGAGGTATCACCTCCTTCCTAAATAAAAAGTCTTTGCTTCGCAGACAACCGAGCAAAGACTTCCCGCACCCTTGGAGGGAGGAAATCTCCGCCTCGGCAGGATCTTCGGCCCGCGGAGCGTTTGCGCGCGCCGGGGCACCTGCTGTCTGCAGCGAAGCAAGTATTCGATTGAGCGCCCGTGGCGCGCGCCTGGTGCCCACTCGCGCCCGGGACGTTAACCGCGTGCTTCCATAGCCTGGGCTTCGTTCGGCTCGATGCGCACGCCGGGGCCCATGGTCGTCGTCACGACCAACTTGCGGATGTAGGCGCCCTTGGCGGCTGCCGGCTTGGCACGCTTGACCGCTTCCATCAGCGCCGCCAGGTTGTCGTAGAGCGCCTCCTCCGAAAAAGAGGCTTTGCCGATGGGCACGTGCAGGTTAGCCGTCTTGTCCAGGCGGAATTCGACGCGCCCGGCCTTGGCCTCTCGCACGGCTTTGCCCATGTCTTCCGCGGCCACCACCGTGCCGGCCTTGGGGTTGGGCATCAGCCCGCGCGGCCCGAGCACGCGCCCCAGCCGCCCCACCTTGCCCATCATGTCGGGCGTGGCGATCGACACGTCGAACTCGGTCCAGCCGTCCTGAATCTTCTTCAGCATTTCATCGCTGTCGGCCACGTGGTCGGCGCCGGCTTCGTGCGCCAATCGCGCGCCCTCGCCCGCCGCGAAGACCAGCACGCGCACGGTTCTGCCCAGTCCGTGCGGCAGCACAACCACGTCGCGCACCTGCTGGTCGGCGTGCTTGGGATCCACGCCCATGCGCATGTGCACTTCCACCGTCGCGTCGAACTTGGTGAAGGATGTGGTCTTGGCCAGGTGCAACGCTTCGGCGGGAGCGTAGAGCTTCTCGGGGTCCACCTGTGCGGCGGCCGCGTTGTACTTCTTGCCGTGTTTCGGTGCAGGCATGTTCTCTCCTTGTGGTCCGAGCGGACGGCGCGAGCCGTCCTCCCACAGACTATTCTTCGACCGTGATACCCATGTTGCGTGCGGTGCCTTCCACCATGCGCATCGCACCTTCGATATCCACCGCGTTCATGTCCTTGAGTTTGACCTCGGCGATTTCACGCACCTGCTTGCGCGTGACCGAGCCCACCTTGTTGCGGTTCGGCTCGCCGGAGCCCTTCTCGAGGCCGGCCGCCTTGCGCAAGAGCACCGGCGTGGGCGAAGTCTTCAGGATAAAGGTGAACGATCCGTCGCTGAAGATGCTGATCTCGGCCGGGATGATTTCACCTGGGCGGCTTCCGGTACGCGCGTTGTACTCCTTGCAGAAGGCCATCAGGTTGATGCCGTGGCCGGCCAGTGCCGGGCCGATGGGCGGCGCCGGGTTGGCCTTGCCGGCTTCGATTTGCAGACGGACAACAGCTTTGAGTTTCTTTGCCACGCGGTCACTCCTTCGTGGTGTTAGCGGGCGGCGCGGGCCGCCCTCCCACCCGAACGACTTCGCCTCAGGCCTTCTCGACCTGCAGGAAGTCCAACTCCACGGGGGTTTCGCGGCCGAAGAATGAGACCAGCACGCGAACTTTGCCCCGATCCATATCGATGTCGCTGACCGTTCCGATGAACTCGTTGAACGGCCCGTCGATCACGCGCACGCGCTGGCCCGCCTTGTAGGTCGGGCGCACCTGCGGTGTCGAGGTTTCCATGCGCTTGAGAATCTGCGTCACTTCTTCCGGGCGCAGCGCGGTGGGTGTATTGCCCATGCCCACGAAACCGGTCACGCCCGGGGTGTTGCGCACAACGTACCAGGATTCCTCGGTGAGCAGCATCTGCACCAACAGGTAGCCGGGGAAGACGCGCCGCTCGACGTTGCGCCGCTTGCCTTCCTTGATTTCGATCTCTTCGATGGTGGGTATGACAATGTCAAAAATGCTGTCCTTCATCCCCATCGTGTCGATGCGCTGCTCCAGGTTGTAACGCACCTTGTTTTCGTAGCCCGAATAGCAGTGAATCACATACCAGGCGCGCCCGTCGTCCGGCTCGCCGGCCGGCGCGGCGGCCGCCTCGGGCTGAGCCTCGGCCGAATCCTCGAGTGCCGCCTTGCTCTCATCGGTCGCGCCGGTCGCGGCGGTCGTCGCTTCGTAGGACGGCAACGGCGCCGCCACGAACTCCTCATCCACCGGCGTCGGTTCGGCCTCGGGGCGCGCGTCCGTCTCGTCGGCAGGCGTCGCGTCGATGGCGTCGGAGCGCTCGGTGTCTTCGTGCGAGGCAAGCATGACGTCCTCTTCCACAGTCAGACCGTCCCACCCGCACTAGAGCGAGATGAGCAGGCGGAACAGGCGCGTGAACAAGAAGTCCAAGAAGCCCAGGAACAGGCTCGTGCTGGCCGTAACGGCCAGCACCACCAGGGTCAGGTTGAGCGCTTCCTGGCGAGTGGGCCACGAGACCTTGCGCAGTTCGCCCGTGGTCTCGCGAAAGAAGCGCACGATGGCGTTGGGTTGTCGGGTGGTGATAGCCTTAGGCACAGCTGATCCTCTTCTCGCGATACAAAACGCCCCTGATGGCGACCCGGGCACTTCCCCGATAGTCCGAGTCACACGGGGCGTCGCACGGCCCCCGGGGTGGATGGCCTCCCGCGGGGAAGGCGGCTCACGGCCGCCGACGATCCGGGTAGGCAGGCCAGGCAGGAATTGAACCCACAACCCCCGCTTTTGGAGAGCGGTGCTCTACCAATTGAGCTACTGGCCTGTGTGGCGCCCGCTCACCCTGCGCTACTTGCTCTCGCGGTGCAGGGTGTGCTTGCGGCACCGTGGACAGAACTTCTTGATTTCCAGCCGGCCGGAATCATTGCGCCGGTTCTTTTCTGTCGTGTAGTTGCGCTCCTTGCAGTCGGAGCAGGCCAGGGTGACTACCGGCCGCACGTCCTTCTTGCCAGCCATTTTACCTCATACTCCTTGCCCGCCGATTTCAGCGGTGCTAATCCAGAATCTCAGTGATGACGCCGGCGCCGACCGTCAGCCCGCCTTCACGAATGGCGAACTTCGAGCCCTTTTCCAGCGCCACCGGCACGATCAACTCCACGCTCAGGTTCACCGTGTCGCCCGGCATCACCATCTCGACCCCCTCCGGCAGCGTCAGGTTCCCCGTCACGTCCATGGTCCGGATATAGAACTGCGGCCGATACCCCGTGAAGAACGCCTTGTGCCGCCCCCCCTCCTCCTTGCGTAGCACGTACACCTGGCTCTTGAACTTGCGGTGCGGGGTAATCGACCCGGGCTTGGCCAGCACCTGCCCGCGCTCCACCTCCTCCCGCTCGATCCCGCGCAAGAGCACCCCCACGTTATCCCCGGCCTGCCCCTCGTCCAATAGCTTGTGGAACATCTCCACGCCCGTGCACACCGAACTGGTCGTCTTCTCCCGCAGCCCCACGATCTCGATCGGATCCCCCACCTTCACGATCCCCCGGTCGATGCGCCCCGTCACCACCGTCCCCCGCCCTTTGATCGAGAACACGTCCTCGATCGGCATCATGAACGGCAGTTCCATGTGCCGCACCGGCTGCGGAATGTACTCGTCGATCACCCGCAAGAGCTCCAGGATGCTCGCATACTCCGCCGCCTTCGGGTCGGTCGAGCTGCTCTCCAGCGCCTTCAACGCGCTCCCGCGCACGATCGGCGTCGTATCCCCAGGAAACCCGTACGAGGTCAAGAGCTCGCGCAGCTCCATCTCCACCAGTTCCAAGAGCTCCGGATCGTCCATCATGTCCACTTTGTTCAGGTACACCACGATCGACGGGACTTCCACCTGCCGCGCCAAGAGCACGTGCTCCCGCGTCTGCGGCATCGGCCCGTCCGGCGCCGCCACCACCAGCACCGCCCCGTCGATCTGGGCCGCCCCGGTGATCATGTTCTTGATGTAGTCGCGGTGCCCCGGCATGTCCACGTGCGCATAATGCCGCTTGTCCGTCTCGTATTCCACGTGGGCGATGTTGATCGTGATCCCCCGCTCTTTCTCCTCCGGCGCGTTGTCGATCGAGTCGTACGACCGAAACTGCGCCTTGCCCAGCATCTGGCTTACTTTCGTGATCGCCGCCGTCAAAGTCGTCTTCCCGTGGTCTATGTGCCCCATCGTCCCCACGTTCAGATGCGGCTTGTTGCGTACAAATTTCTCCTTCGACATGTTTCGTCCTCCTGCGCGACGTCGCTGCGGCGATGGCCGCTTAGGCCTTGATAACCTTGTCGGCGACCTCTTGGGTCACCGCCTGATAATGGTCGAACTCCATCGTGAACACCCCGCGTCCCTGAGTGGAGGAGCGCAGCTGGGTGGCATAGCCGAACATTTCCGCGAGCGGCACCACGGCCCGCACCGCCTGGGCCGCGCCCGGGCGAGGCTCAATGCCCAGGATGTTTCCCCGCCGGGCCGAAAGATTGCCCATGATGTCGCCCAGATACTCCTCCGGCGTAACCACCTCGACCCGCATCACCGGCTCGAGCAACACCGGCGCGCCGCGCTGCACGCCTTCCTTGAAGCCGAGCGAGCCGGCCATCTTGAAAGCCATTTCGCTCGAGTCCACTTCGTGGTACGAGCCGTCGATCAGCTTGACGGCGATATCGACCACGGGATACCCGGCCAGTACGCCGGCTTCGCCCGCTTCGCGCACACCCTTCTCAACCCCGGGGATGTATTCGCGTGGGATCGACCCGCCGACGATCTTGTTTTCGAACGTGATACCCGAGCCGGGCAGTCCCGGTTCGAGCGAGAGCACGACGTGCCCGTATTGCCCATGTCCGCCGGTCTGCTTGACGTAGCGGTACTCCAGCTTGGGCACCGCGCGGGTAATCGATTCCTTGTAGGCCACGCGCGGCCGGCCGACATTGGCCTGGACGTTGAACTCGCGACGCATGCGATCGACCAGCACGTCCAGGTGCAATTCGCCCATGCCGGCGATGATCGTCTGGCCTGTGTTCTCGTCCACCCGCACCTGAAAGGTGGGGTCTTCCTCCGAGAGCTTCTGCATCGCCTGCGCGAGCTTGTCCTGATCGGCCGTGCTGCGCGGCTCGATGGCCACCATGATCACCGGGGTGGGGAAGGAAATGTTCTCCAAAACAATCGGGTTACTCGTGGCGCACAACGTATCCCCGGTGAAGGTGTCTTTCATGCCCAGCACCGCGGCGATGTCGCCCGCCAGGATCTCGGTCATTTCCTCGCGCCGGTCGGCGTACATGCGGATCAGCCGCCCCACGCGCTCCCGCTTGCCCTTGGTCGAATTGAAGACCGTCGTGCCCTGGGTGATTTTTCCCGAGTACACGCGGAAGTAAGCCAGCCGCCCGACATACGGGTCGGTCACAATCTTGAATACCAGCGCGCTGAGGGGTGCGCTCTCGTCGGCCGGGCGAATTTCTTCCTCACCGGTGGACGGATGCACGCCGCGCACGGCCGGGATGTCGAGCGGGGAGGGAAGGAAATCCACCACCGCGTCGAGCACCGACTGAATGCCTTTGTTGCGCAGCGCCGACCCGCACAGTACCGGTGCCGCGGTACCGGCAATCACCGCCCGGCGCAAAGCCGCGCGCAGCTCGTCCGCGGCGATGGGCTTGGCCTCCAGGTACTTGAGGGTCAGGGCCTCGTCCGTCTCGGCGATCTTCTCGACCATGCGCGCATGCTGCGTTGCCGCGAGCGGTTCCAGCTCCGGCGGGATCGGACCCCGCTCGGGAGCCGCTCCCAATTCGTCGGGGTACAGAATGGCTTCGCCGGCTAAAAGATCGATCACGCCCCGAAACGAGGATTCCGCGCCAATCGGCAATTGAATGGGGATGGGGTTCGCGCCCAGGCGCTCCTTGATGCTCTCGACCGAGCGCTCGAAGGAGGCCCCTACCCGATCCATTTTGTTAATGAAGCAGATGCGCGGCACACCGTAGCGGTCGGCCTGGCGCCAGACCGTTTCGCTCTGGGGTTCGACGCCCTGCACCGCGTCGAACACCACGACTCCGCCATCCAGCACCCGCAACGAACGCTGCACCTCGGCGGTGAAGTCGATGTGCCCCGGCGTATCAATCAGATTGACAAAGTAGCCGTGCCACTCGGCGCTGACCGCAGCGGCTACGATGGTGATGCCGCGCTCGCGCTCTTGTTCCATCCAATCGGTGACGGTCGTGCCTTCGTCGACCGAGCCCAGGCGGTGCGTCCGCCCGGTATAGAACAAGACCCGTTCCGTCGTCGTGGTCTTGCCGGCATCGATGTGAGCGATGATGCCGATATTGCGGACTCGCTCGAGCGGGATCTGGCGTGGCATCTACGTCTCTTTCGGCGACCCGTGCAGCGCATGTTTCCGGTCGAACGTGCTGCCTGGCTCCCCCTGCGAGCCGCGCTGTCCGCCAGATAATTCGCTTGCCCTCGTTACCAGCGGTAATGGGCGAAGGCGCGGTTGGCCTCCGCCATCTTGTGCACTTCCTCGCGGCGCTTGACCGCCGTGCCCGTGTTGCCGGCCGCATCCAATAGTTCCCCGGCCAGCTTCTCGCGCATCGACTTGCCGCCGCGTGCCCGGCTGGCGGCGATGAGCCAGCGCATGGCCAAGCTCTCGCGCCGCGCGGGTTCCACCTCGACCGGCACCTGATACGTCGCGCCGCCCACCCGCCGCGGCTTGACCTCGACACTCGGGGCAACGTTCTTCAGCGCTTCCTCGAAGATCTCCATCGGCTCGCGCTTGCTGCGCTCCTGCACCAGGTCGAAGGCGCCGTAGACGATCGATGCGGCGGTGCTCTTCTTGCCCCGCCGCATAACCAGGTGAATCATCCTCTGTACGACGAGGCTGCCGTAGCGAATGTCCGGCGGGGTTGGCCGGTTAACTGCCCGTTCACGTCGCGCCATCGTCTTAGCTCCCTAGCCGTGAGTCCACCCGGCCGCTTACTTGCCGGATTCCTTCGGGCGCTTGTTGCCATACTTCGAGCGGCTCTGGCGGCGCGCCTCGACACCGGTGGTGTCGAGCGTTCCGCGTACGATGTGGTAGCGCACGCCGGGCAAATCCTTGACGCGTCCGCCGCGCACCAGCACTACGGAGTGTTCCTGCAGCGCATGGCCTTCGCCCGGAATGTAGGCGGTGACCTCAATGCCGTTGGTCAGTCGCACGCGCGCAATCTTGCGCAGCGCCGAGTTTGGCTTTTTGGGAGTCATGGTGCGCACCACCGTGCACACGCCGCGCTTCTGCGGCGCCCCGCGCGGCTGGCGAATGCGGCGCTGGCGACGTGAGTTGAGCGTGTAGAGCAGGGCCGGCGCTTTGCTCTTGGCCCGCTTGGTGCTGCGCCCCTTGCGCACGAGCTGGTTAATCGTCGGCAATTTCAGCCTCCCTAACAGCCACGCCGGGCATTCCGTCCGGCCGTGGGCCTTTCCGAGCTTGTCCTTGGCAGTAGGGGAGGCCATCGAGAGTACGCGATGGCCTCGCCCCAGGCGATTCGCTATTCAATTCGAGAGGGCCGACGAACCCGCCCACTCGGCCAGATTCATACGACGGGCATCAATTCTACCACGCGGCTTGGCACGCGTCAAGCCAATTCGCCGGGCTCCGCGCCGAAGGGTCAGTCACCATCCAATGAGAGCAAGCCAAATCCGATACGCGGTGGGCGGGCCTTTTCCTCGTCCTTGCCGAAGCGCACGGTCTCCCCGCCCTCGCCGACGGCCTCGACCGAGAGCCCAAGGCTCTGCAACTCTTTGACCAGCACCCGGAAGGAGGCCGGGATGCCAGGCTCTTCTATCTTCTCGCCCTTGACGATCGCCTCATAGGCCTTGACCCGGCCCTGGACGTCGTCCGACTTGACCGTCAGCATTTCTTGCAGCGTATATGCGGCGCC
>JBGOXY010000028.1:0-15843 GCA_041479415.1 Anaerolineae bacterium | reverse complement strand
CGATCGCGGGCAGTTCCCTGGGGGCGCCAGCTGACAGCTGTCTGGGGGCTCGCCGCCATGCTGCGGCGAGGGGCGCCTCCCCCTGTGCTGGCAGGATTATACCTGGATTCATGAGGCTGTCAATAGGAGCGTGTCAAGCTCTGATGACTCGACACGTTCGCGGGACTCTGTATGGGAGAGCGGCGAACGGCGCCGCGCATTTCGCTCACTTGGGTGCCCCGGTCGGCTTCTTGGGAGTATGCGTTGGTTGCGAGCCGTGGCCCCTTTCTTTGGGCGACTTGGGACTCTCCTCGACGCGTGTCGTGTGCTTCGGTTTGTCCGGATGGGGAAGGATGTTCCCATGGGAGAGCGGGAAGTCGAAATTGTGCTGCGGCCCGAGGTGTTTGCCCGCTTCGGAGGCGCGCATGCCAGAAGCGGTCAACATCTCAGCCGCGCCTTTCATTTTCGGCGAGGGTGCCCCGCGTGCGAGCGCCACGGCACTCTCGACCCGAGGCAACAACCCCGCCAGACGTCCGGAAAGCAGGTCCAGCGCACGAGCTTCCTGGACGCCTTCGAGAAGCCTCACGCTCCGATCGAGTGCGCCGGAGGCCGCCTCAAGAGCGAGACCCGCTTGCGCCCAACGGCCGTGAGAGGCCAGCTGCTCCCCCTCGCTGAGCCGCCGCTCCGTAATCGCCAGGCTGAGGTCGGCGCGCGCGGACGGTCCCGGCGCGAGATCGAGGGCGACTTGCTCGACGGCGGCTTTGGCGGGGAACAGGACATCCCCAGGGAGCGCAGCGGCCGCGGCGTATGAAACGCCTGCGGTCCCTGCCAATCCCACCACCAAGAGCGAGACCAAAGCAATGGCCCACACCGGCCGCGGCCGGGCGGGCTGATTTAACTCGATTGAGTGCAATAGGCGCCCGCGCGCGCGGGTCATGAAAGCCGCGGGTGGAGTTGCGCGGCCGGCCTGTCCCATTCGGCGCGCAAGCCTTTCGAGGGCTTCGGATTCGCGCAGGGCCTCGGTCGGCAGGCCGGGGTCTTCCGTCGACGCTCCACTCAGGCGGCGCGCTAGGAGATCCGCCAGAAGCTTCTCGGTCCTATCGTTCATCGCCTTTTTGCAGCCTCGCGCGCAGCTTGCGCAACGCGCGGAATTGGATGACTCGAATTGATTCCTGACTGCGGCCAAGGTGGGCGGCCACCTGCGTGTGGCTCATCTCCATCACGAAGCGCATGGTTAGCACGTCACGACCGACATCGTCTAACTGCTCCAGCGCCGCAGCCAAGCGGCGGCGTTCTTCGTTCTCTTCGGCTTTGTCCTGCACGTCGACCTCGCGCGCCGGCATGCTTGAGTCAAGCGCTACGGTTTGACGTGCAGTGCGGTAATGATCGATCACCGCATTGCGCGCAATGCGGTAAAGCCAACCCAGGACCGGCGTCGTCCCCGGACGAAACCGCCGGCGTGCTTCCCAGGCCCGCAGAAACGTGGTTTCCGCAAGATCTTGTGCCAGGGCTTGGTCCCCGACCCGAAAGCGGATGTAACGATAAATGACCGGCAGGCAGGCCAGATACAGATCGCCGAACGCCTGCACGTCTCCGGCCAGGGCGCGCCGTAGCACTACCTCATCAAGTACGGTGGGTGGGGTTCTCAATACCTGCATGGCTCAACGAATCCCGACGTATGGCGTTACAAACCGCCTTGGCATGCTCTGCGCACATCCTCTGGAAGGATATGAGCAGCTCCGCTTGCCGTCAAGTGCCCTGCAAGAATCCCGCAAGTAACGCAGTCCCGGCTACCTCGTTATTGGGGGTGGCACAAGCCACCGATCGCATGCCTGGGATGGGTTATGACTCGACGACAATTTCTCCTCGTAACGGCCATGATGGGCTTTATCGCCACGACCACCGTTGGATGCCAAACGGCCGGCACGGCCGGTCAGCCGACTTTCAGCGCGCCGCCTGCCGCGCCAGACTCGGCCTCGGCGATCATCCTGGCCTCGAGCGAACTTACGGTCCGTCTCCTAGCTCCCAGTGACGGGGCCATCTTCGACACGCCCGACATTCTGGTGGTTGGCGAAACCAGCCCGGGGGTGGTCGTGAGCGTGAACGATGCTGTGGCCATTGCAGATGCGCAAGGGGATTTCGCTCTCGCGCTGCACCTCGAGGAGGGCACCAATCTGCTCGAGTTCGTGGCCAGCAATGAGTCGGGCGATCAGGTTTCTGTCACCCTGGCGGTCTCGTACCTGCCGGCTTCGTGATCCCTCCGAGCAGCCGGAGCCCGAACGTCAGATCTGGAGATGAGCGATGCAACGAATACGTTACGTGACACCTATCTTCGTCCTGGTGATCGCCGCGCTGGTGGTAACATCGGCCATCGCCGCTCCCTTGCCCACGGCGGGTGGTGTGCCCCAGGCGAAACCGACCGAGCGCGCGCATGGCAAGCCGACGCAGGTCGGTCCGGGAGAAGATACGAGCAAGCAGGATGCGCGAGCCACTCAGCGAGCCGAACGCGAAGCCGAGCGGGAACTCCGTCGCAGCCGAGCCCACTATCGCGGGGCGGTCAGCGCGGTCGATCCGAACTCCATATCCCTTGACACAGCCGAAGGGGCCATTACCTTTGCGATCACCGACAAGACGCGCATCAATATCCCGTCGGGCAAGGGCGGCGGGGCCGGTGACATTAATGTCGGCAGCCAGGCCGTGGTGCTCGCCCAGCAAGAACAGGACGACAGCTACACGGCCCTCAGCATTCACGTTGTTCCAGGCAAGCCGATCCACATTCACCACGTGGGCACTGTGACGAGCTACAATCCGGGTGCTAGCATCACGATCGAAGGCAACGATGGCGACCTGGTCACCTTCGTGCTGACAGCCGACTGCAAGATTCTCCCCGAGGAGCGTGCCGAGGATATCGCCGTCGGTCGACGGGTGACAGTCATCGCCCGGCGCGATCCTTCCGGCGGCCCGCTCACGGCGCAGGGCATCGTCATTCATCCGGAGGTCGAGGCAACAGAGACGGCGCCAACCGTAACACCGATTCCCTCCGACACGCCCTCCGCTACCCCGCAAATGACTGAGACCCCGACACCTGCACCGGCGATCTGACCGCCCGATAGTTGGCTGACCAATTCGTGGAACTCTCGACGAGAGACCCGTGGCTTCGGGTCTCTCATTCTGTTCTTCCCCGATGCATCCCTTCATCCATTCGATCGTCTGAAGCGGTATGAGTGTCACCTGCTCATTCGCGGGCGGACTTGCATATTGAATTCGAGCAAATCAGATATAATCTCGCCCATTCCTGTCAGGCGGACTTCGTGTGCGCCCGCTGTGGGGGGAGCTTTTCAGGAAGGATTCGCGGCAAGGGACGGGTCGGCGACTGTAGGCAGCGATTATTGGGCTCCACTCATGAGTAAAAGGGGCTCGCCTCGGCCCCAGATCGCAGCCGCTCCTGTCCGAGCCAATGTGCACAGCCGGTTCCCGTTTCATCCGTCGCAAGCGCATGCCAATTGCGTTCACGGGATAGTGCCGTGCCGCCAACAGGGCGCTCCGCGGGTGCGCGATGGCGCAAGTGCGATGCATGAGTCCCATCCCTGTGAAGGAGGCGTCCATGTTCTCCTCATTGTGGTGGCGGGTCGGGCGGTTCGTGAGGACCTCTCCGGCACGCCTCTTCCTCCTGGCGGGTGTTGTCGTCGCGGGTGCGTTGGCTCTCTCGGGGTCGGCCGCGCCGGCTGGTACCACCCAACCGATCGCCTTCAACCATCAAGTCATGGTGCAAGCCGGCGTGCAGTGCCTGTTCTGCCACAACGATGCACTGCGCTCGCCCTCGCCCGGAATGCCCAGCGTAGAATTGTGCATGGGCTGCCATAAGACAATCGGAGCCGGGCGGCCGGCTATCAAGCAACTGGCCGATTACTATGCGCGCGGCGAGCCCATCCCCTGGGCGCGCGTCAACTATGTGCCTCGCTTTGTCTACTTCAGCCACAAAGTCCATCTCACGGCGGGCGGCCTCAACTGCGAGAATTGCCATGGCGATGTGGGCCACATGAAGGTGGTCGAGCCCGTGGCGAGGATGAGCATGGGCTGGTGCCTCGATTGCCACTCCAAACAAACCAATGCGCCGCAATTGCGCGACTGCGTCATCTGTCACCGCTAGGAGAGCGACATGACCGAGAAGATCTCACGCCGTGATTTCCTCCGGCTGGGGGCGGCCGGCGCCGCGACCGGTGTGCTGGCAGGATGCACCTCGCCTCGGCGCTGGGTAGTGCTGGAACCGTTTGTCCGTCCTCCCGAGCAGCAGGTCTCGGGGGTTGCCACGTGGTTTGCCACGACCTGCCGCCAGTGCCCGGCCGGTTGTGGTGTGATCGTTCGTCTCATGAATGGACGCGCGGTGAAACTGGAGGGCAACCCCGAGCATCCACTCAATCGCGGCAAGCTGTGCGCGCGCGGTCAGGCCGGGCTGCAGATGCTGTACCACCCGGATCGTCTGAGCGGACCATTGCTGCAGTCCACACGCGGCTCGCGCGAGTTCTCCGCCATCGATTGGAATGAAGGCATCAACCGACTGTTCCAGGCGCTCGCAAAGGCCGGCCCGGCCGTGGCGATGCTTGGCGGCGCAACCATGTCGGACCACTTGTTCGACTTGTTCTCGAAGCTGCTGGCCGCCGTCGACGCTCCGCCGCCAGTGATCTACGACCTGTACACAGAACTCGGCGGCTACCGCACGCTTGCGCAAGCCATGGGTCAAGTCTACGGGCGCGCGGCCTTACCGGCTTACCGATTAGCGGAGGCCGATGTGGTCTTCTCCTTCGGTGCGGAGTTCCTGGGCACGTGGACATCGGCCGTGCGCTACGGCGTCGAGTACGGCGCGTTCCGCAGCCAGCCTTACGGCAAGCGTGGCCTGCTGGTCCACTTCGAACCGCGCCAGTCCTCAACGGCCGTCACGGCCGACGACTACGTTGCCATTGCACCGGGCAGCGAGGGGCTTGTGGCCGGGGCCTTGTTGCGGCTCATCGCCGACGGCAACCTGGGTTTGGCCGGGCGCGCGGAAAGCGCGCGCGGGCTTGCACCATCGTTGGATGTCGAACAGGCCGCGCGCGAATGTGGGATTCCACTAGAGGCGCTTCAACGATTGGCGCGGCGTTTTGCCGACGCAGAACATGCCGTGGCGATCCCCGGCGGCGCACTGGCCGGGTCTTCGAATGGGATGCATGCCGCGCGGGCCATCGAGGCGCTCAACGTGGTGTCCGGGAATGCGCCGGCTGGCGTGAACACAACGCCCCCCGACCTCGGTTTGGCGCGCAAGTCGCTCAATACATTTGCGGATGTTCAATCGCTCATCGCGCGCATGCGCGCCGGCGAGGTCCAGATGCTTCTGATTCACAGCACCAATCCGGCCTATGAACTCCCTGAAGCGGCCGGGTTCCTCGAGGCGCTGGCCCAAGTGCCGCTGGTCGTCTCGTTTGGCGCGATGGTCGACGAGACGGCAGTCTGGTCCGATCTCATACTGCCCGATCGCTCGTACCTCGAATCATTCGGTTACGAGGTGGTGTCGCCCGACTTCGGATCGCCGGTGGTATCGAGCCAGCAGCCGGTCGTGACGCCGGTCTTCGACGCGCGAACCACGGGCGATGTGCTGTTGACCGTGGCGCGCGGCATCCCTGCTGCCGCGGCGGCCATGCCCTGGGACGACGAGGTCGACTACTTGAACCAAATGGTCGCCGGGCTGCCGGAGGCGGCTTACCCGGCGTCGACCGCGGAAGAAAAGCGCGCACGCTTCCAGCAACATGGCGGATGGTGGCCGGCGCCCGCGGTAGCGGCACCCACCCTTCGCCCGCAGCCCTTTACCGTCACCGCGGAACGCGCCACCTTCGACGGCAACGAGACCGACTACCCGTACTTCCTGCACGTCTATCCTTCGGTATTGCTATCGGATGGGCGCGGTGCCTCCCTACCGCTCTTGCAGGGCGTGCCTGACCCGATGACCACCATCGCCTGGCAATCGTGGGTGGAGCTGCACCCCGCAACGGCTGAGCGCCTGGAGATCCGCGACGGCGACCTGCTGCGCGTGACCTCGCCACACGGCGAGATCGTGGCGGCGGCCTATGTCACCCCGGGCATCCGCCCGGATACAGTGGCCATACCCGCCGGGCAGGGGCACCAGGATTTGGGACGCTTCGCACGTGATCGCGGTTCAAACGTGGTGCAGCTGCTGGGTGCGGCCCTCACCGATGAGGGCGGAGGCTTGCGCTGGAACGGCGTGCGAGTGGCCCTGGCTCGCACGGGCAAGCGCATCGCCACGGCTTCACTGGAGAGCAAGGTGGGTGTCACGGAGGGGTTGGGCTATGAGTGAGTTGGAGACACGCCTCTTGGATCGAGGTCAGAGCGCTGCGGCGGCGCCCAAGACCGAGCTGCCGTCTCACAAATGGACGATGCTGATCGATCTCGACAAGTGCACTGGGTGCAACGCCTGTGTTGTGGCGTGCCATGTCGAGAACAACGTGCCCATTCGCAGCGAGCGGGAAGTGATCCGCGGCCACGGCCAGCATTGGATCCGCATTGAGCGCTACTGGGAGGGTGAGGGCGACGCGCAGCGAGCAACGTTCCTGCCCATGCTGTGCCAGCAGTGCTCCAATGCGCCGTGCGAGCCGGTCTGCCCGGTGTACGCTTCGGTGCATAGCGAGCGCGAAAACCTCAACTTGCAGGTCTACAACCGTTGCGTCGGCACGCGCTTTTGCGGCAACAACTGCCCCTACCGCGCGCGGCAGTTCAACTGGTTTGCGCCCCAGTTCGAAGGACCGATCACCGAGATGCTCAATCCGGACGTGACGGTGCGCAGCGGCGGCGTGATGGAGAAGTGCACCTTCTGTGTGCAGCGCATTCGCCGAGTGGAAGAAGACGCGCTGGTCGAGGGACGCCCGCTGCGCGACGGCGAAATGGTGCCGGCCTGCGCGCAGACCTGCCCCACGAGCGCCATCGTGTTCGGCGACCGCAGCGACCCCCAGAGCCAGGTGGCGCAGCGGCTGGGAGGGCAGCGTGAGTTCCAGGTGCTCGAACATCTGGGCACCGCACCCAACGTCTACTACCTCAAGGCGGGAGGGTCCGATGGCGGAGCAGGCTAGCCTCGAATCACCGGTCTGGAACCGGCCGTTGCCCGACGACCCGGAACTCGCCGCACAGGTGCGCGAGATCCGCGAGAAGCATCTGCTGCAGGATGCCCGCCCGCCGCGCGAAGTGGCCGAGAAAGTGCTCGGCCCGATGGCCCGCCTGGGTCGCGTGTTCTGGCTGGCCCTCATCGTGCTGGGCGGCCTGACGGCCACCTGGCTCGCCACCTGGGCCTACCAGGCCTACCAGGGCATGGGCGTGACCGGTCTCAACCGCACCATCATGTGGGCGCCCTACATCGTCAACTTCGTCTACTTCATCGGCATCGGCCATGCCGGTACTTTCATTTCCGCGGCACTGCGTGTGCTCAAGTTCGAGTGGCGCGCACCGATCAGCCGCGCCGCCGAGAGTCTGACGGTTTTCGCCCTGCTCGTGGCGTTCACCATGCCGCTCATCCACATGGGCCGCGTGTGGAAGTTCTACTGGATGCTCCCCTTCCCCAACCAGCGCCAGTTGTGGCCGAACCCGCGCTCGCCGATCTTCTGGGATATGACCGCCATCTTCACCTACCTCACCTGCAGCATGCTGTTCATGTATCTGGGCATACTGCCGGATATCGCCATCGCCCGTGAGAAGGCCAGTGGCTGGCGCAAGCGACTCTACACAGTGCTGGCACTCGGATGGCGGGGAACCGACCGCGAGTGGAAGCACCTCGACACCACGCTCAACATCTTCAGCTACGGGATCATCCCGGTCATGTTCTCGGTGCACACGGTCGTCTCGTGGGATTTCGCCATGACCCTCCAGCCCGGGTGGAATTCCAGCATCTTCGGCCCATACTTCGTGGTCGGCGCGCTGTACTCGGGTGTGGGCGCGGTCATCATCATCATGGCCATCTTGCGCAAAGCGCTGCACCTGGAGTACTTCCTGCGCGAAGAACACTTCAACGCGATGGGCAAGTTCCTGCTCATCCTCTCCTTCACCTGGGTCTACTTCTACTTCAACGACTATCTGCTGCCGTGGTATCACAAGGAACCGATCCTGACAGTCATCTTCCGCCTGTTCACGTCCGGCTGGGCCGCGCCCTTGTGGTTCACGATGCTCATTGCCAACATCCTCATCCCCTGGGCCACCCTCTGGTCGCGCAAGGTGCGATCGTCGATCCCGGCGCTCGTGGGCGTGGCATTGCTCGTCCAGGTCGGCATGTACATCGAACGCTACCTGATCGTGGCGGTGACCCTGGGCTATCCGGAGTTGCCATTCGACTGGGCGGTGTACGTCCCGCGCCTGCCGGAGATCCTCATCACACTGGGCGTGTTCGCTTTCGTGGTGCTGGGCATCACCGTGCTCAGCCGCCTGGTGCCGATCATCCCCATCTGGGAAGTGGTGGAAGGCCAGTTGCTGCAAGGGACGCGGCGCATCGGTCGGGCCATCTTCCCCGCCAAGACCGAGGCCGACTAGGAGGCAGGCATGGCCGACACTCAACTGCTGGGTCTGTTCAACGAGGCCGCATCTACAGCCGAGGTGATCGAGCGCCTGCGTCGCGCGGGTCTGGGCGATGAACAGGTGTCGGTCATCAGCAGTGTGCCCTATCGGTCGCGCATGCTGCGCCGGCCCGAAATCACCAGCCGCATTTCGGCGGTCGCAGGCATCGGCGCCCTGGTCGGCGTCGTGATCGGGCTGGCGATCACATTCGGCACGTATCTGCTCAATCCGCTTCCCGTGGGAGGCCAGCCGCAATTCCCGATTCCGCCCACCCTGATCGTCGTCTTCGAAGTGACGATGCTGGGCATGATGTGGGCCGCCTTCGGCGCGTTTCTGTTCATCAACCGCATGCCGGTGTTCGGCCAACCGCCTTTCAGCGAGGATGTGGTCGACGGTTCGATCGGCGTGCTGGTGCAGGCCGAAGAGAGCCGTTCGGCCGGCATCGAACGGCTGCTGCGTGAGGCGGGCGCAAGCGCAGTCGAGCGGTTCGATTCGTCGGCCCGCGCGAACAACAGAACGTGGATCAAAGTGATGGGCGGCACGGGCGCGGCGGTCACGCTGGCCCTCGTCCTGGTTTTGCTACTTGCCTACGATGTGATCAAGATCCCATTCCCGACCAACATGGCCGACACGGTTTCAATCGCGCACCTACAAGGACCGCGACTGGCCGCGCCGGCCGAGGCCGTGCCGGTGCAGGGCCCAGTCTTCATTGCCGGTCAGCCGGCCGTCCCCCAGGTCGCCTCATCTCCTTCCTCCATCCAGCGCGGGCAGGTGCTGTTTGGCATCAACTGCCTTATGTGCCACGGCGAAAAGGGGCAGGGCAATGGACGACTGGCCACCTACTTCAACCCCAAACCGGCCGATCTCACGGGCGAGAAGGTGCGCGCCTTCGCCGACAGCGACATCTTTCTGGTCATCTCGCTGGGCAGCGGGCAGATGCCCAGCCTGGCCGAGAATCTTTCTCCGACCTCGCGCTGGGATGTGATCAACTACGTGCGCAGCCTGCAGAAGTAGTGCGCGTTGCGGCCCGGTGCGCGCGCCGCGCCCGGCGACTGGAGGACTTCATGCCCCATCGAACTCTCATGACCCTGGCTGCGCTCGCTGGGCTGTTGGCTATGCTGGGCTGCGTTGCCAACCCGCAGCTGCCCGGTCCCACTCCCATCGCCCCAGTGGCCGGTCCCCTAGCCACACTCGACCCGCGCCTGAGCGCGGCCGCCAGACCGATCGCTTTCGGCAAAGCAGGCGACGCTCAGGCCGGCGGCGAACTCTTCCAGAAGACGTGCAGTGCTTGCCATGGCCCAGAAGGCGTTGGGTTGACGGCCCCCTCGCTTAAGACGAGCACATTCGTAGCCGGCGCCAGCGACCAGGAGCTCTTTGACACGATTGCCAAAGGCCGCATCGAGAAGGGCATGCCGGCATGGTCTAGCGCCTTTGGCGGTTTGCTCTCCGACGATCAGATCCTCGCCCTGGTGGCTTACCTGCGCGGGCTTCAAAAATAGCCGGATTCCGCGATGCGGTGGCCAGATGAGGAGAGGGTCCCGCTCGGGGGGTCTCAAGCGGGGACCCCGCGCCGGATCGAGCCCGTGAGAGGCATTGCGCGCGGTCGTACGTGATACGCAAGGCCCCCTCTGGTTGACGAGGGGGCCTTTATGTTGTCAGATTCCAGAGCCCGCGACTGCGCGAGGCACAGAGCTCACACTCGGCTCAGGATGAACCAGCCTCGCTAGGCGCTTCGGGGTTTTCCGCATCTTGCATCTGTACCCGGCCTTTGAGAAACCCTCCCTCTTCGGTGCTCAGACTGCCGGTCGTGACATCGCCCCAGACCCGGCCGGTGCGGGTGATGTGAACGCGAGAGGCAACGATATTAGCCTGCACGGTGCCGGCGACCGAAACCGATTGGGCGCGGATTTCCTCCGAGATGACTTTGGCTGTTTCGCCAACAACCAATAGCCCGTCGAGCTGGATCTTGCCCTCGAAGCTGCCCTCCAACCGAACCCCGCCCTTGCCGGTAAGGGTCCCCTGCAGAGCGATGCCTGGTCCGAGAACAGTCTCGACTTTGGCTGCCGGGCGAATCGTGTCGGGTACCTTGGGATTCTCTTTGCGCAGCATCTAGCCTCCGCCGACCCGCTCGCGCGGGCCTTCGACAAATCGCATGATCAACGAAATCCATTTTAGCCGCCGCCGATAGCCAAGAACAGATCCAGCACATCCGCGTCGCGAATCAGCGGCTGCGCGTCTCTCTCCCCCCGCCACTGGCTGCCGTTGATCGTCACGACCAAGTGTTCGGCGGGCCCTCCCCCATCGCCCAATAGTGAAGGGCCAAGCTTGGGGTGCAGGCGGACGATCTGTGCCAGGACTTCGGCCAGCGGCGTTGGCTGGCGGAGGTCGAGGGTCAACGCGCGCGACCCCGCTTGCAGGCGAAGGAAGGAGTAAAGACGGACTTCCATGACCTCAGAAATCTCGAGACCCCGGCAGGCGACTCAAATTGCGAAAAAACTGACACCCACGGTGCCCGGGCCGGAGTGCACGGCGAGCGCCGGCGAGAGGCTGCCGCTGATCACTTCTACACACTCGATAACGCTCTCGAACTTGCGGCGCAGTTCGCCGGCTTCTTCGGGCACGCCGACGTGAGTGAAGGCGGCGCGCACCCTGGCACCCTCGCCGACGAACTTGCGAGCGATTTCCACCATGCGCGCGTACGCCGTCGGCCGGGTGCGCGCCGCGCCCAGGGCCACGATCGAACCCTGTTCGATGCCGATCAGCGGCTTGATGTTGAGCAGCGACCCGACCAGGTGCTGAGCGCGCCCGATGCGCCCGCCCATGTAGAGATAGCGCAGCGTGTCTGCGGTCTGAATCATCATGGCGCGGCGCGAGACTTCGATCGCGCGCGCCGCCACTTCGCGCAGGTCTGCACCTTGCAGCGCAGTGCGTGCGGCCTCGATCACCGCCCAACCGTGGGACATTGCCACACGCAAAGTGTCGATCACTTCCACCTGGATTTCGGGCATTTTCTCGCGAAGCATTTCGACGGCCGCTTTGCAGGATTGGTATGCACCGCTTCCCTTGGAGGTCATCGTCAGAGCGACGATCTGCTTCGTCGTTCGGGCCAGGTCCTGCAGACCTGCCAGGTAGTCTCCGGGGCTGGGGTTAGCGGTCGTGGGCAAGCTGACGGCCTGGCGCAAGTATGCGACGAATTCATCCGGACGGATATCCACCATGTCCCGCAGGGTCTCTAGGCCCCGATGCACGTAGTAGGGCACGAGGCGGATGCCGAGATCCTTCACCATGAATTCGGGGATGGCGGCCGTCGTATCTGTAAGAATGCCAACGCTGGACATAGCGGGTCTCCAGAAGTCAAGCGCCTGCGGGCTATCGTCGTAACAGGGCGATGCTACTTCGATAGGTGGAAGTATAGCGCAAGAGCTCGGGGAGCCAACGACCATTGCTCAAGTGCACGAAGTGGTACCCGCTTGAGGCCAGTTGAGCTAATTGTCGCGAACGTTGTCATCCGAATCGCATCTGGAAGCGGTGACCAACCTGCCAAGATGTGAACCCCCCATATCTTGTCGACGCCAAGTTCAGGGGCAGCATTCAGCCATCCCGCCGATGCGTTAATCGGGAAACCGAAGAGCATGACGGAGAGACACAATACCCACTTGCGACAACACCCCATCGGGGCGGGGTGAGGATCGGCGCAGCCTGAACTTGTCAGACAAGCACTGGATTACGTCTGATGAAGCGGAGCGTATCTTCAAAGAAATCCCCTAACCTAGAATCGAGTCGAATCAACTCCTTCGCCCTCTCCACCTCTTGCGACTCCAAGCCATAGGCGGACCCGTAAACCGTACCTGAATAGTGCTCATGGACCTTGAGCCGCCCCATGTTAGTTGGATGGTATCCGAACCCTAGGAAGCACACGATCTCCGCTTGGGCGAGGAGCGCGTGAGCTCTCCCGAACGAATTCGAACCTGCATCCTCTTCATGCATGATGCGAAGTTCTGCGACGGATTGTTCGAGCGAGGCCCTATCGACCCGTGGGCCGTAGGCCCTTCCTTGTGCGGAGCAAAAGTGCGGGAGGCCAAGTTGGCCGTAAACCTGGATTATTGGAATGGTGTCGAGAAGTCGTGCCGCGGTCTCCTCCGGGACACCCTAAGAATGGACAATTGCGGAATATAAGAAGTACTCGAGCGACCTGTCATAGTTGAATGTCACGATTGACAACTGGTTTTCGTGGAATCGGTCCGACTGATCGCCCAGTCGGTTGAAGAGATATTCATACCACGTGGCTTGTTCGCCTCTTTCGAATAGGGTACGCTGCTCCATGGGGATCAGGGCTGCTGCTATGGCTGCCTTGCCAATGTCAAGAAAGTCCGGGCGCTTCTCGAGGAATGCATCAACAGATGGTTGCATGGAACCCGCCAGGGCTATTCTGAATTTCTCCATTTCGGCTTGCCGGTAGCCGACATCCCGTAGCTCTCTGAAAAGTGCGAATGCTTCGTTCGAGAGTTCATTTGCTACCTTCATTAGGAGGGCGCGGCCGGACGGATATCCAACTGGCGCACTTGCTCCCGCCCCCAGGATTAGCAAGGTCTTCTTGTTCATCATGGTAGCCGGTCCCCAAGGCAGAATCCCCCGTGTCATTGTGAAATGGACAGAACCGATCTTCGTGTGGAATTGACAATTCTGGACCAAGAGGCGGTTTCGTGCAACCAGGATTGAATGCGCGGGACACAATTCGTAATGGGCAGATGCGAAGACGCCAACAGCGAAGCCTCTTAAGTCAGGACACGAGAGATGTGACCTCCGCCAGGCTTGAGGTACAGGCGGATGACGAATGAGGGATCAAGAGGGAAGCGAGGCCGGTGCGGCCTCAGTTCTTGCTCTTTCTTGGTGGCGCCTCCCTGGCTTGGAGGGCAGGTCCAAATTCACGAATACCTCAACTTTCCCCGCGCTTGCCCGATGCCCTCGCCTCAATCCGGGCAGCAACGCGATTCACGCCCTCTGCGAATTCGGACACCGGCGTCAACAGGCTGAGCACGATATGCTCGCCCTGGGGGAAGTCGAAGAAGAAACCCGGCTGCACGATGACATTGTCATCCACGAGCAAGCGATAGGTCAGGTCCTCGTCATCCTCGCCTTCTGGCAGACGCACCACAAGATACCAGCCGCCCTCGCGTGGAAGCAGGTGCGCGGGCGATCCGCCGCCGAAGGCTTGCCCCGCCGTGCGATGGTTATCTCCCAGGCGCTCGCGTATTCTGGCCTGCAGCGGGCCGCGCGCGGGCAGCAGCGATTCCGCGGCGAGTTGCGCCGGCGTCGAGGCCGAGAGATACGCATCCGCAATGAACTCCAGCCGCGCGCCGGCCTCGCGCACTGTTGCCTCGGCTCCGCTCATGCGGACCCAACCCAGTTTGATTTGCGGCGCCCCGATAACCTTGGAGAGACCGCTCAGACGCAGAGTCAGGCCGCGTGCCTCCTCTTCGGCCGCTGCAGCCGGCGCCGCAAACCCTTCGGCCGGGTAGTCGTAAAAAACCTCGTCCAGGATGATCGGGCATCCCTTGCTGGCACACAAGCGCTGAATTCTCGAGTACTGGTCCGGGGTCAGGTAGGCTCCGGTCGGGTTGTTCGGATTCACCAGGATGACGGCGCGCGTTCGGGAGGTAAACGCCCGCTCCAGGGCCTGTTCGTCAACACGCCAGCCACCCTCAGCCGAGCTGTATGAAGGGAATCGCCTCAGGCGGCAGCCCTCGAGGGTGATCAGCATTTCAAACAGCGGATACGAGGGCTGCGGGACGAGAATGTCGTCGCCGGGATTGGCGAACAACTTAACCAACTCGGCGTAAGCCTGACTGGTACTCGCGCTCAAGAATACGGCCTCGGGCTTGGTAGGCAATCCGCGATCGGCGTAGTAGCGGGCCACGGCCTGTCGAGTGCTCAGCATGCCGCACGGATCGGGGCTGTACTCTGCGATGCGAGGGACAGCCAGGGCGCGGGTCAGAGCCTCCTGCGGCGGCCCCAGCCCGCATTGCGGCGGGTTGGAGCGCGTGAGATCCAAGAGGGGTGTGCCGGACGCGCGCAGCCGGTCGAGCGCACGCTGCAAGCGCCCCGGGCTCAAATCGGAATCGAGTCGCGAAGAGAACATCACGCGGAGCGAGTCCTCACTCGGTCGCGGCGAGCCACCTTGCTCTTGCCCGCGACCGAGTGTGAATCGAGCGATCGCAGTTCTGCCAGCACCTGTGCAACGATGGCCTCGGGCGGCTGGGAGGCGTCGAGGGCCAGGCCGTGGCGCGGCTCTTCCAGCATGGCGAACTGGCTGTCGATGAGCGATGCGGCCGCGAAGTGGCCGCGGCGTGCGGCGAGCCGGGTTCGAATCGTTGCCGGCTCGGCGCGCAAGTACACCCATAGCATGCGCGGCGAGGTTTCGCTCAGCTTCGCGCGATACACCTCGCGCAGCGCCGAGCAAGCCAACACGGCGTCTTTTCTATCCCGCTCCATCCCGGCCAAGAGCCTGGCGAGTGCTTCCAGCCATGGCATGCGGTCACTATCGTCGAGCGGCTCGCCGCGCCTCATCTTGTCGAGATTCGCGGTCGGGTGCATATCGTCACCGTCGATGAAGGCCCAGCCCAAAGCCCGGGCGAGTGCACTGCCCACGGTGGTCTTGCCCGCGCCGGCGACACCCATCACGACGATGATCATCCGCGGCACCTCCCGCCGAAGGCGAAAGGGCAAGGCGCTGTACGCCGGGAGCGCGTGCCCGTGCGGCCGCGCCATTTGCAGAATGTCATCCTAGCTCTCCTGACCGCGGGTGCCACGCCCGCCGCTGCGTGAGCCCTTAAGCTGTGAGCGGAGCTTCTTGGCACGCAGGCGTTTCTCCCGCGCTGCGCGCGAAGGTTTGGTGGCCACGCGCAGGCGGGGCGGGCGCGCGGCACGCAGAATGGCGACCGCCAGCTTGCGTAGCACTTGGCGGCGGTTGGCCTCCTGCGTGCGATGCGTATGCGCGACCAGGGTGAGCACGCCCAGGCGGTTAACGCGCTTGTGCTCCAGTTGGGCCAGCCTCTCGCGCACAGACGAGGGCAAGGACGACCCGGCCAGGCGGAAGCGCAACTGGGCCGCGGTGGCCACCTTGTTAACGTTTTGCCCGCCCGGGCCGGGCGAGCGCACGTACTCGATGGTCACTTCGTCATCCCGCAAACGCAGGGTCGGACTGATCTCGATCATCGGTGTACCCGCCGCGGCCAACTTGGCTGGGATAATTCTACTCGCACAGGGCGGGGCGCAGGAGGG